>CAIVOR010000352.1 GCA_903907615.1 uncultured Microbacteriaceae bacterium
AAGAAAACGGCCCACCTTGTGTGGGCCGTTTTCTTATTGCCGGAGGGGTGACGTTGGAATCGTCGATTCCCTGGGCCCACGCGCCTGCGAGCGCTCAGCGTGAAAGCATGCCTTTCACGCGCTCGCGTGTGGGGACATCCCCTCCTAAAGAACCTTCTTCACCACACTCGACTTGAGCTGCATTTGCCCGAAGCCGTCGACCTTGCAGTCGATGTCGTGGTCGGCAACGCCGTCGACAAGACGAATGTTGCGCACCTTGGTACCCACCTTGATCGATGTGGGGAATCCTTTGACCTTGAGGTCTTTGATCACGGTCACGGTGTCGCCGTCGGCGAGCACGTTGCCCACGGCATCCTTGATGACACCTTCGTCGGCGGCGGCGGCACCGCCCTCGTCATCCCAGTTGTCTTCCGGGTTCCACTCGTGGGCGCACTCCGGGCACACGAGCAGAGCACCCATTTCGTAGGAGTACTCGCTCGAACACTTGGGGCACGGTGGCAGGGTGTCGGTCATGTGCTCAGCCTAGGTGAGCGGTCCGTGCCAACTCGGCAGCCTCCTAAATCTGATGAACTACAAGACCGCGACCCTCGGCAGCGGCCGCCAATCGCGCATCGGTGGTGGCTACTGCTCCGCCGAACCGCTCCGCTGTATGAATCACCAAAGCGTCAGGGAGCTTGAGGCCGGTGGCCGCACGCACTCTCGCCAGTGGTACCGCGTCCGCCTCGCGCATATCTTCAACGTCGAGCCCGAGCGGCATCAGTTTTTTTAGGGCGCTCCCAATGGCTTCTGCCCCTGCGGGCCGAACAAGCACTTCGGACAGCGTCAGGACAGCAATTGAGAATTGTTCTTCGGCGTTGGCACCGAGAAATTGAATGGCGGATTTGTGGTGGGCGTCATGCGATTCGCTGTAGGCAATGAGCACTCCCGCATCGAGAACAATCATTCCGGCCAATCATCCCGCAGCTCTTCGCGCCAATTTGGTGGCCACATACCCTCAAACTTTCCGGCCCCCTCAAGAATCGCCTTGCGCCGAGCGGCAACACGATCAGTGACGCGGGCATCAATTGAGGTGTGAGCCTCCGCGATGAGCCGACGCAGCAACTCGGCACGGTTCTTTTTGGCTTCGGGCCACAGGAGAGCGGCGGCATCAATGGCGCCGGCAATCTCATCCGTTTCGGTGATCATGTGTCGGGGTCGCGCGGTGGGCATAAAAGAAGTGTAGCACTTTTGTAGGTGCAACACCTGTGATTTTTTGAGCGTACGCTAGCGCCGAACGACGGGCTCGCCCTTCTTGCGCGGAGCCCGGCGCCACGTGCGCAGCGACAGCACCCAGGCCCAGACGAGCGCCCAGAACGCGAGACCGGCGACCGTCAGGAAGAGCGTTGTGGGCACACTCGAGAACGTCTGCAACAGCGGTATGTAGGTAACGCGGGCTCCCGTGGCGTCGATGCCGGTGGCGAAAAGCAACGGAATGTTCAGGTCTGCCGAGCCAGCCGTGGGTGCCGACACTACGAGCACACCAATGATGAGCGCGAACACGGTCCACCAGCCCACGATGCCCCCGGGGCGGAATCGATCGACGAGTCCGGCCACTACGGCGAGGAGCGCGCTCAGCACGACCATGATGACGTAACCCACGCCATAGGTCGCGAAGCGACCGCTGAAGGTTTCGCCAACCAGGATTGCGACCGCGTAACCCCACACGAGCCACTCAAAGAGTGGGCCGATGCGTGGCGGGCGACCGGTGGGGGTCACTTCTTCCGCGGGGGTGACAGTCATGACGAGCCTTCCTGGAGCAGTGAGTGCGTTGCGCGCCCGCCCACGAACGTCGCCGCCACGGTCATGCGTGCGAGGTCGCCGGGAGAAACGTCGAGAGGATCGGCCTCAAGTACGGCAAAGTCGGCCGGCTGACCCACGGCCACGTGAGACCGCACCGAACATCGGATGGCCTCCTCCGTCGAGAGGCACTCGTGCGGGTGCCAGGGTTCGTCACCCTCGGCGGCTCGCGTGACGGCCGCGCCAATCGACTGCCACGGGTCGAGCACGGTCACCGGCGCATCAGAGCCGAAACGCAAATCCACGCCCGCGTCACGCATCTGGCGCAACGGAAACGCTCGTGCCGTGCGACCGGCCCACAGTCGCTCGGCGCTCGCGCGGTCATCAATCAGGTGTCGGGGTTGCACACTGGCCAACACGTCGAGCTTCGCAATGCGCTCCACGTCGGCGACGCGCACCAACTGGGCATGTTCGAGGGAACCCACGCAATCGACGGCGTCGAAGGCATCGAGCGCCAGGGACACGGCTTCATCACCAATGGCGTGCACTGCGGGTTCGATACCTGCCGCCCACGCGCGGCCCATAAGACTGGCGAGCTCCGGCAATGACATATTCAGCGTGCCGCGCGATGCCGGTCCCGTGACTCCGGGATAGGCGTCAAAACATCGAGCCGTCTGAGACCCCATCGAGCCGTCGAGGATGATCTTCAGCGGTCCCACGCGCAACAGGCCACCCGTTGATGCCACGGTGTCACCGGTGCGCATGCCGGCCTCGATGGCGGTGTCCAAGTATTCGGGGTAGATGGCGGCTTCCACCCGCAGGGTGTCGGATCCTCGCGAGATCCGACGTCGCCACGCAGCCGCGTTGGGCGCCATCTCAAAATCCATGATGCCCACCACGCCACGCGTTGCCGCCTCGCGCGCGGCCTCGTCAATCCAGGAGTCGAGGGTGTCATCATCAATGCGCGACACACTCTTGCAAATGTCGAAGCAGGCCTGCTCGGTCACGACACCCGAAGCGGGCGGAGTAATGCCCTGGGCCGCGAAACCTGCCGAGTTCACCCACACGCTGTGCAAATCCGCCGCGAAAAGATAGGCCGGCATGCCGCCGGTCACCGCATCGAGAGCCTCAAGCGAGGTCTGCCCTGAAATTTCAGCGGGACGCCAACCGAACCCGACGACGGCAGGATCAGTTGAATCGACTCGCGACGAGACGCGCTGCAGAATCTCCTGAACCGATGCCACTCCCGCAAGATCAAGTCGTCGACGGGCCTGCGCCCACTGCCCCATGTGTACGTGGGAATCCCACAGCCCGGGCAGGATCCAGCGGCCGTCGAGATCGATGACCTGATCATCGCCCTGCACCACGCGAGCGGCGCGCGTTTCCGAGGGAAGTGTCAGAGCAGTGGTGTGACCAATGAAGTCGAGGGCTGTCACCATGCCATCGTCGATGGCGATGTTGATGAGGTTTCCCAGAAGACCACGTTCACCCGGAATACGGGCGTTGGTCAGATGCAGGGTCACTTCTCAAGTCTGGTGGGTCACACCTGACACTGGGGACACCAGTAGAGCTTGCGTGTCGCCATGACGTCGAGTCGAATGGCTGTTCCACAGCGCCGGCAGGGCAACCCCTCGCGCTTGTATACCCAGTGCCGATCGTCGCGATGGGCCATGGCATCTCGCCACGCTTTTCCGCGCAAACCGTCGCGCGTCATCATCTGCCCGGTTTCGATGCCCACTGCCAAGAGTTTGACCCAATCGCGCCAGAGGGCTCGCGCTTCGTCGGTCGTGACCAGTCGACCGGGACGGTAAGGATCGATGCCGGCACGAAAGAGCATCTCGGCTCGATACACATTGCCGATGCCGGCAACCACCGACTGGTCCATGAGCAACTGGCCAATGGGAGTGGGCTTGGCGGTCACCGTTGCAACGAATCGAGACTCCGCGGCCTTGCTTTTATCGCGAGCAGGGTCGGGACCCAGTTTGGCGATGACCGCGGCTACGTCCTCGGGCGCGAGCAGGTCACACGCCGTGGGCCCGCGCAGGTCTGCGCAGGTCGTGTCGGTGAACAGCCTCAGCCGCACAGCCCCGACGGGATCCGGCGGAAATGAGTCGGGCAGGTTTCGATACGCGCCTTCGGCGCTACTCAACCGGCGAGCACCTTCGGCGCTACTCAACCGGCGGGCGTCCTCGGCGCTGCTCAACGCCCCGCCAGTGGTCTGCTCCCCCATGCGTACGCGAGTTCTCCTAGGCGCACCGATCGAACTCAACGAGTTTTCACCCGCCCTGTCAAAAACGGCATCGGTCGCTTCCGACACGGTGCCGCGCATGTTGGTTTGCCCCATGCGCCCGTTGGCGGACGCGATGGTGGCGTCGAGCGAGATGTCACCCAAAAAATCCCACGCGCCGTAAATGCCGAGGTGAACGCGAATCCAGTCGCCCGTGTCGAACTCGAGGAACATCTGCTTGCCCACAGCGAAGGCATCCACCATCACGTACCCGTTTACCCGAGCAGCGCCGTCGGCGAACCTCCCCTGCGGTGACGTCGCGCGAACGCGCTGCCCCACAAAGTTCGCCCCGAACTGTCGGGCGATGCGATGAACCGAATGTCCCTCGGGCACGCGTTAGGCGGTCGACTCGGCGTCGACAATTTCCATGTGCAAGTCGAAAGATGCCTCGTCGTCGATGTCGAAATAGGCGCCCAGTGCCTCGCGAACCATAGGTTCAAGATTGTCAAAATCATCGGAAAAAGTATGAACACCGGGACAGTCCGGCACGTCGGCCAGCCAGCGGGCATCTTCGTGGCGCACCTTCACGAGTATCACCATGTCAGCCACCTCTCTCCGAGCATGGGCTCGAGATCTCTTTCAATTGATCGGAGCGTTCCCTTGGGAACGTCGCCACCGTGTTGAGGAACGACAACCATAATCACCCACGTTCCCCTATTGACACGATAAACCCGATGTGAGCCCTTCTGCCTCACAAAGACACCTCCGTGTCCCTCAATCCTCTTGTTAACATCACGCACTCGCACACATCACATCGTGGCGGGAAGCCCTCGTTCCACTGGGCTCAAACGAGAGTCTGGGCAACCGTTGTTGTGTTATGCGGCGGTGGAGGAAAGGCTAGTGATCGACGCCCTTGCCGGGGATGTCGCCCGTGGACTCGTACTCGGCCAGCTGCGCGATGCGGCGCACGTGACGCTCGTCGCCCGAGAACGGCTCCGCAATGAAGGCGTCAATAAAGCTCACAGCTTCGTCGATGGTGTGCTGACGGGCACCGATCGAGATCACGTTGGCGTCGTTGTGTTCACGGGCGAGTGTGGCCGTGGCCAAGCTCCAGACCAGGGCAGCCCGCACGCCGGCCACCTTGTTGGCGGCCATCTGCTCGCCGTTGCCCGAACCGCCAAAGACCACGCCCAACGCCGCGACACCGGCCGCTTGGTCGCGCGCGGTCGCCGCTGCGGCGTTGATGCAGAACGCCGGATAGTCATCGAGCGCATCGAAATCGGTGGGGCCGTGATCGATTACCTCGTGACCAGCGTTGCGCAGGTGTTGCTGGAGCGTCTGGCTGAACTCGAGGCCGGCGTGGTCGGTGGCGATGTGAATGCGCATGCCCCGATTTTAGCGGCGAGCCATAGGTAGGCTGATGAGGTCTCGAAATAACTTATGACGGGTTTCGAACGGGTCGCCGAGCGGTCTGCTCGACCCGCAGAAACTGAGGAGCGGCCCGTGCCCGGAGAAAACCTGACCCGCGTTGAAGCACAGGAACGCGCCAGCCACATTGCGGTCGACAGCTACGCCGTTGACCTCGATGTCACTCAGGGGCCGGACACCTTCCGCTCGCGCACGACGGTAACATTCACGGCCCGGGCCGGATCCGAGACATTTATCGACGCCATTACCAGCGCCGTACACCGCATCACCCTCAACGGTGTCGACGTGCCCGTTTCGGCAGCCGACGGTGTGCGGATTCAGCTGACCGGTCTGGCCGCCTCAAACATGCTCGAGGTCGATGCGGATTTCGCCTACACAAACACGGGCGAGGGCCTGCACCGCTTCGTCGATCCCGTCGACAACGAGATTTATCTATACACGCAGTTCGAGGTGCCCGACTCGCGCCGCGTCTTTGCCGTGTTCGAACAGCCCGACCTCAAGGCTACGTTCCATTTCACCATCACGGCACCGGCCACGTGGCACGTTGTCAGCAACATGAGTACGCCTGAGCCCACTCCCGCGTCGGCCGGCAACGGCACCTGGGCCTTTGCGGCGACCCCGCGCATCTCGTCATACATCACCGCACTCGTGGCTGGTCCGTACGTGGTCGAGCGCAGTGAGCTCACGAGCTCGAGTGGGCGCGTGATTCCGCTGGGTGTCTTCTGTCGGGCGTCTCTGTCCGAATATTTGGACGCCGACTACATCTTCGAAAAGACGCGACAGGGATTTGAGTTTTACGAGGACAAGTTCGACGTGCCCTATCCGTTCGAGAAGTACGACCAGCTTTTTGTGCCCGAATTCAACGCCGGGGCCATGGAGAACGCAGGCTGTGTGACCTTCACCGAGGCCTACGTATTCCGCAGCAAGGTCACGAACGCCATGCGCGAACGTCGCGTGGTCACCATCCTGCACGAACTCGCGCACATGTGGTTTGGCGACCTCGTCACGATGCGCTGGTGGAACGACCTGTGGCTCAACGAGTCGTTTGCCGAGTACGCCTCGACCTTGGCTACTGCCGAGGCCACCGAGTGGCACGAGGCATGGACCACGTTTGCCGCTATGGAAAAGAGCTGGGCTTACCGCCAAGACCAGCTGCCCTCGACGCACCCCATCGTTGCCGAAATTCGCGATCTCGACGATGTTCAGGTGAACTTCGACGGCATCACCTACGCCAAGGGTGGATCGGTGCTCAAGCAGCTCGGAGCCTGGGTGGGCCAGGACCAGTTCCTGGCCGGGGTCTCGCAGTACTTCAAGAAGCACGCGTGGGGCAACACCGAGCTGAGCGACCTCATGGTCGAGCTCGAGGCCACGAGTGGTCGCGACCTGAGCGAGTGGACCACACTGTGGCTGGAGACGGCCGGCGTCAACACGCTGCGAACACGCGTGGAAAGTGCCGCCGACGGCACAATCGAATCGTTTGCCATTGAGCAGACCGCTCCGGCAGAGTGGCCCACCATTCGTCCGCACCGCATGGCCATTGGTTTTTACGAACTCTCCGGTTCGGCCGTGACGCTCACCCACCGCATCGAGCTCGATGTGCACGGCGCACTCACCGAGGTACCCGCGCTCGTGGGCCTGAAGCGCCCCGGGCTCATCCTGCTGAACGACGACGACCTGGCCTACGCCAAGATTCGCCTCGATGCCGACTCGGTCGCCTTTGCGATCGCCAACCTCGCCCGCATCGCCGACCCGCTGGCACGTTCCCTCGTCTGGGGTGCCATTTGGGATGCCACACGCGATGCGGAACTTCCGGCACGCCACTTCCTCGACCTGGTTGCGGGAAACATCGCGGCGGAGACCGAATCCACCACTGTGCGCACGACGCTCGCACAGTTCGCCACCGCACTCACGATGTACACCTCGCCGGCAACGCGCGAGGCACGCATCCGCGAGGCCGGCGACCTGCTCTGGTCTCTGGCTCAGTCGGCTGCGGCGGGAAGCGACAATCAGTTCCAGTTCGTCAAGGCCTTCTCGGCCATCGCGCGTACCGAGTCGCAACTCGACACGGTCGCCTCGCTGCGCGGAGGTCACACGGCGCTTGCGGGGCTCGACATTGACACCGACCTCGGGTGGGACCTCCTCATCGCGCTCGTTGCGGGCGGACGCGCCACCGAAGACGACGTTGAGGCGTACCTCGCCGAGGACAACACAGCCACCGGACAGCAGTCGGCAGCCAACGCCAGAGCAGCTGTCCCCACCCTCGCGGGAAAACAAAGTGCATGGGACTCGGTGTTCGCCGATGACTCCGCGTCAAACCTCATCATTCGCAACACCGGACTCGGTTTTCTGCGTGCTGCCGACACCTCACTGCTCGCAGCGTTCATCCCCCAGTATTTTGATGCCCTCACGCGTATTTGGAAGGATCGCACGTTCCAGATTGCCGAGACCTTGATTGTTGACTTCTTCCCCTCAGCTTTGGCCAACGCCGACCTGCAGGCCGCCGCTCAGTCGTGGCTCGCGGCGAACCCTGACGAGCCGGCTCTGCGCCGACTGGTTATTGAAAACCTGGCGGGTGTCGATCGGGCGTTAGCCGCTCAGGCGCGCGACGCGCAAGAGGACTAGAGCATGAACGCCCTGTGGGCTCAATTATGGCCGGCGC
Organism: uncultured Microbacteriaceae bacterium; assembly: GCA_903907615.1. Classification (GTDB taxonomy): domain Bacteria; phylum Actinomycetota; class Actinomycetes; order Actinomycetales; family Microbacteriaceae; genus UBA963. The sequence goes on from CAIVOR010000352.1 coordinate 8,091, forward strand.
TCGAACCGTTCGCACCGCTCATATCTAGCGTGGTGGTCGCCGCCGTCGCCGTGGGAGTTCGCTTCGGGTTAGTGGCCATCAACCACGTCGTCGTGAAACGGATTGTGCGGCAAGCACGCAAGAAAGCTCCGTCCAAGGACCCCGTCGACGTGGCCCTCAGCAACCCCGCGAATCCGCGCATCGTTCAGCGCACGCGGACCATGGGTACCGTTCTCGACAACTTCGTCACGTGGGTCGTTGCCGGATTCGCGTTGATCATGATCATGCAGGTACTCGGCATTCCCTTGGCCGCCGTGCTGGCCTCCGCGGGAATCGTGGGAGCAGCGCTTGCCTTCGGCGCACAAAACATCATCAAGGATGTGATCAGCGGATTTCTGATGGTCCTCGAAGATCAGTTGGGCGTCGGCGACAAAGTTGACCTCGGTCTCGCCGTGGGTACGGTGGAGGCCGTCGGCGTCCGCATCACCACACTGCGAGACGACGACGGCGTGATTTGGTTTGTGCGCAACGGCGAAATCCTGCGCGTGGGCAACTTCTCCTACGAGGCAACCAAGCGCGCCGCCAAACGACGACGATGAACGACACGTCGTTCTTCGACCAGGTGGGTGGGCACCCGACGTTTGAAAAGCTCACCCGGGAGTTTTATCGCGGTGTTGCCGATGATCCCGTCTTGCGCCCGATGTACCCGGAAGAGGACCTCGAACCCGCGCGCCTCAGGTTGCAGCTCTTTCTCGAGCAGTACTGGGGCGGACCCACCACCTACTCCGACACGCGCGGCCATCCGCGCCTGCGTTTGCGTCACATGCCGTTTCACATCAATGCCGAGGCCCGCGAACGCTGGTTGGTGCACATGCGCAACGCTATTGAGTCGCTGAAACTGGCTCCTCTGTTCAACGAGGAAATGCTCGACTACGTGGACCGCGCAGCCCACGCCATGACCAACCAGCCCGACTAATCCGGAACTCTAGCGCCTCACGTTTCGAAACGCGCTAACGAAAAATCACGTACCCGCGGGTGGTGGTAAACCGCGTCCAACTTGCCGCCCGGGATATCCGGACCTCATCGGAACTCTCGAGCAAGCCGGCCTCCGCCGCGAGGAACCCAAGCCCGAATGCGGCGAGGGCAACACCCGCGGGGGCTTCAACCGAAGAAACGTCACGCGGAGAGCCCGCAACGAGCGGCAGGAGTGACGATGACGCGAATATCTGGAGGCGCGACCACACTTCGGTCCGCACGCGAGCAACAATCAGCGCCCCCTTGCCAGAAACACTGGCGACCTCGGCAATGCCCTCCTGAGCAACGCGCGCCAGCTCGCCCTCAGAAATACTGCCGGCGGGATGCCACCCACCAGCCGGCGGAGCGACTCCCGTCCAACTCACGCCGGGAATCCCTGGCGGCAACGGGAGCGTGAGCTCTGTCCGGGCGAGGCGATCGGACAGCGCGCGAACCAGGATGACACGGTCAAGAGCCGATTCCGTGGCGAGCTCGAAAACGCGAACTCCCAAAATTGTCGGAGTGGTGTCGAGGAGGGACGCACGCGTGATGACGGCAACGGAAACCACGAGGGCTGTTCCATGGGCACTCAGTCGAACGTGCTCGCACCCGAGAGTGGCTGCCCGCGCCATGAACGTGGTGAGATCGGTGAGGTCGTGCACCGAGGCGAGCACAAGTTCGTCTTCCATTGCTACCTAAACTAGCGAGTGAAACTGTTGCCGCCGTCGAGAGGGGATCCGTGCACGAGAGTGTCGCCGCCATGTTGCAATCGCTCACCCTCCGACCCGAGGCCGGAGCAGCCGACACATTCGTTGGCACCAGCATCAAGATGCCGCACAATCGGGTCTTTGGCGGGCAGGTGTTGGCGCAAACCCTCATTGCCGCAAGTGCCACCGTTGAGTACAGTCGACCGGTTCACTCGATGCACGGTTACTTCTTACGCCCCGGTGACGACACGCAGCCGATTCAGTACACCGTCGACCGCATTCACGACGGGCGGTCGTTCAGCACACGACGCACCCAAGGACTCCAGAACGGCGTGCCCATCTTTTCGATGATCGCGTCGTTTCAGGAAGTCGTCACGGGCCTTGACCACGCTCAGCCCATGCCTGACGGCATACCCGACCCCGAATCCCTACCGGAGCCCGCGGAGCTGTTTGCCGAACTCAATCACCCTCGCGCGTCGTATTGGGCGGCACAGCGCCCCATCGACATCCGCTACATCAATGGGCCGATCTACGTCGATGTGCCTCAACCGAATGTTGCGCACCAAGCCGTCTGGATGCGTTGTCTCGATCGCTTGCCCGATGATGCGAGTCTGCATCGAGCTGCCCTTGCCTATGCGAGCGACTACACGATTCTGGAATCGATCTACCGCCGGCACGGCGTACCCTGGGCCACCGAAGGACTGAAGGCCGCCAGCCTCGACCACGCCATGTGGTTTCACCGTGATGGCCGGGCCGACGAATGGGTGCTCTATGTGCAGGAATCCCCCAGCGCCCAGGGTGGCCGTGGGCTGTGCCTCGGGCGAATGTACTCTCGCGACGGCACGCTTCTCGCCACCGTGGCGCAAGAGGGCATGGTTCGCGTTCCGAGTTAGCGTTGGCGCCGAGGGCGGCACGTCACTGTTCGAGCGCGCCCCGCGCTTCGGAAATCAGGCGCACGACGTGATAGTCCACGAGCTCGTCGAAAATGACGTTCGCTTCGGGAATGTCTGCGCTGGGGAGATGGCGTCCTGCGGTCCAGACCGAAACGCCCAGAATTGACCAGCCGATGCTGGCCATCACCTGCTGCTCGGCAAGACTGGTGAGCATGGCCGATTTGGGCACCAAGCCGCGCACGAGTTGCACCCCCGAGACGGTTCCCAGGCGCACGTCGCGCACGAGCAGGAAGAGCCGACCGAGATTCAGTTCGCCCCATTCCGTCATTTCGGCGAGGTACTTCTCCCGGACAAAATGTGTGACGTCGAGAGACGCCGTGGGGTAATTCAGCACGGCGCCCCAACCGCTCATGCGTTCCGACCACGCAATGGAGGCTCGTATCCAGGCCTCCAGTCGCGCTTCTGGAGTGGTCTCCGCCAGGCTGACGTTCTGCCAGAGCTCTTCAACATACATGGCATAGGTCAACACGGTCGCCTCGGCCAGCAGTTCGTCACGGCTGCCAAAGTGGTGGTTGATCAGGGAATATGAGACGTCGAGGGCCTCACACACCAACTTCACGTTAAAGGTTGATGGCCCAACACGACTCACATCGTCAATCGTGGTGAAGAGAACCTTGTCACGCATTGACGGGTCCGGATTGACACCAAATTGAAGCCAGAAGTTGGCATCGAGCACCCGATCGGCGGGAACCTGAGAATCGACGGCGTGAAGTCGTTCGCGTGGTGTGTGGCGTGGCATTGACGAGTCACTTTCTCGAACGAATGGGGTCTTTGCCCTCATCCTAAGCAAGCATGTGTGGGCGCCCCATGAGTGAAACGCCTACCGCTCACGAAAAACCAGAGGCGCATCAACGATTTGTTCGATAACTTCGCGCTCCTCGTCGGTGAGGCGTCGAGGTTTCTGAGTTGCGGCGTCAATAATGACAATCGTGGTCAGCGCCCGAGCAAAGAGAACGCGTGGCGTGGCCCCCGCTGGGGAATACACCTCGTAACACACGTCCATGCTGGCGCCCCCGAGCGTTCCAATCCACATTTCGACATCCAGTGGATCGCGCAGGTAGGGAATGGGAGCCACGTATTCTGCCTGCTGACGGGCGATGAGCGTGATGGTGTCTGCTTCCGGGCCTCCGCGAAAGATCCGTGTGACCGGTGCAGTGGCGCCGGCGGTCGTGTTGGCAGTGCCGGCGAACTCGGCCTCACCCGCCCAAAAGGCGTGGATGCGCGCTTCTTCCAGCAGACCAAACATGGCGGCGTTGTTGACGTGCCCGTAGGCGTCGAGATCAGACCAGCGCAGGCTTATCGGTACGTGAAGTCGCATAAGGCGGCAGCGCCGGTTAGTCGCGCGTGAGCTTGCGATAGCTGCTGCGGTGAGGCAGGGCGGCGTCGGCCCCCAGTCGCTCCACCTTGTTCTCTTCGTACGACTCAAAGTTGCCCTCGAACCAGTACCAGTTGCCAGGGTTTTCTTCGGTGCCCTCGTAGGCCAGAATGTGCGTGGCGATTCGGTCGAGGAACCAGCGATC
>CAIVOR010000353.1 GCA_903907615.1 uncultured Microbacteriaceae bacterium
AAGGAGTTGCTGCATGAACACTTTTGCCGGGTTCTCGGACGCGGAGATCATTGCCGCCACGGCCCCCGTCCGCCCGCCAGAGTTGCTGGGAGCGGGATCCTCGGTGAGCGAATCGTCGGTAGCGGAAGCACGGCAGGTCTTCGCGAGGGCGGCCTGGTCAGGCATCGTGGAGCCGGGCGACCGGGTGGCCGGCATGCTGTGGACTGCTCTCGGCCCCGAGTCGGCGCTCGAGGCGCTCATCTCCGATGAGGCAACGGCTCACGTGGCCAGTCGTGTGGGTGAGGTACTCGGAAATGCCACGAGCGATACCCCCGAGGGTCTCGCGGAGGTCATCACCGAAGCCTTCGCGCGTTGGCGCCCCCGCTTGAGCGCCACCGAAGCACGCGCGCACCTTGCTCGAGCGGCACACCTGGGAGCCGCGTTTGTCGTTCCCGGTGATCACACATGGCCCACTCAGCTCGACGATCTCGGTGCGCATGGTCCGGCTGGCCTCTGGACGCGCGGTCACGTGGATGCGCTCGCTGCAACGCGCAAGAGCATCTCGGTCGTGGGTGCGCGAGCATCTACCGGTTACGGCGAACACGTCACCATGGAGATTGTGACGGGGCTGTGCGATCGCGGCTACGCCATTGTCTCGGGAGCCGCGTACGGCATCGACGGCATGGCACATCGCGCAACGCTCGCGAGCGAGGCCACCACGGTGGCAGTCCTGGCCGGGGGAGTGGATCGGCTCTATCCCAGCGGACACGACACACTGCTCAACCGAATCATCGAGACCGGTTCGGTCGTCAGTGAGCTCCCGTGCGGCTGGGCCCCCACCCGCTGGCGTTTTCTCCAGCGGAATCGACTCATTGCGGCACTGGGGCAGGCAACAGCTGTCATGGAGGCGGGGTGGCGCTCGGGCTCGCTCAACACGGCGCACCATGCGCTGTCGCTGGAGCGTCCCGTGGGAGCAGTTCCCGGACCCATCACGAGCGCGAGTTCGGCCGGCTGTCATCGCCTTCTGCGCGAAACGCCCGCCGTGTGTGTGACGTCGGCCGATGAGGTTCTCCAACTTGTCTCAATCGGTCAGTCCGAAGGGCTCGTTTCAAGTGGAACGCCGAAGGATGCTTGCGACGATCTCGCCGAGATTCATCCGTTTGCGTCGCGCGTGGTCGACGCGATGTCCGGCCGATCAGCTCGCACGCCTGAGAGAGTCGCTCGGGAGTCGGGCCTCTCCAGAGAACACACCATCGCCATTCTGGGTCTGCTGCAGATGAGTGGGCTCATTCATGAGCGAGCCACCGGCTGGATCCGCAAAAAGTGAGGTGGGCCGCGCCTATGAAAAAGCGTTGCGCATTCGCGCGTTCTTCGCGTGTGAGACGTCGCGGGGACCACTCGCACACGCATGCTTGAGGTATGAACCTTGACGCGTGCCGAGACGCGTTCGTGAGCTACCTCGCCCACGAGCGCTCACTTTCGGCAAACACAGTCAAGGCTTATGGCGGCGACGTGGCCGACCTCAACGACTTTGCGGCCACACACGGTGTGCAGCGCGCCGATGATCTCACCCTCGCCGTGTTGCGCGACTGGCTCTGGCGCAGCGCCGAAGCGGGCCTCACCAAGACCACCCTGGCCCGGCGGGCGGCCAGCGCGCGTGCCTACACCGCCTGGATGCGCCGCACCGGTGTCACTGCGGGCGATGCCGGCGTGCGACTCAAGAGCCCCAAGCCTGACCGCAGTCTGCCGCGCGTGGTGACCGAGGCGGGCATGACGCAGATCTTGGACGGCCTGGCCACGCGCGCGCACTCCGGCGATGTTGGCAGCATTCGTGACCTCGCCATCGTCGAGCTGCTCTACGCCTCCGGAATGCGCGTGTCGGAACTCGTATCGCTCGACGTGGCCGCGCTCGACCTGGCTCGAAACACGGCGGCCGTCGTGGGAAAGGGAAACAAGGAACGTATGGTTCCGTTCGGGGTGCCTGCGGCACAAGCCGTGTCCCGCTATCTCGCCGTGCGCCCCACGCTTGTGACGGAGCGTTCCGGTACCGCCGTCTTTCTGGGCGCTCGGGGTTCCCGACTCGGTACCCGGGCCGTGTACGAACTCGTCACGACTCTCTTGAGTTCTGTTCCGGGGTCAGGCCCAGCCGGTCCGCACGCCCTGAGGCACACGGCGGCAACCCACCTGCTCGATGGGGGAGCGGACCTCCGCGTGGTTCAGGAGTTGCTCGGCCACGCCAGTCTCGGTACCACGCAGATTTACACTCACGTGTCGATGGAGCGACTCGAGGCGAGCTACCGACAAGCACACCCGCGCGCCTAAGCGCAGCCGCACGCACCCTCGCTCAGCCTCACCAGGGGAGCAACACGGCGCGGGGAACCTCGCCCCAGACCAGCAGAGGGTTCACGTATTCGCCGGCGTAACGCACGCCCACGTGTACACACGCGCAGTGTGGCGTGGGGGAAACTACGGCAACGGGATCTCCGGCAGACACACGAGACCCCACGTCGACCGTCGCGGTTGCTCCATCGAAGGTGACCAGCCAACGTGCGGTGAGGCGAGACCCGCCCACAGACCACTCGCCGGCATCGAGGGTGACCACATTGCGGTCAACGACGCGACCGGCAAAAGCCACGCGAACATCCGTGGGAGCGACAAGAACCTCGCCGACCTCAGCGGGCACGTCGATGCCCCGATGTCCCGCGCCGAATTCGGTGGCCGGCGCCACAAACGCACGGGCCACCTGTCGACCGCGATTAACCGGCCAGGTCCATCCGGAGGGAGCGCTGTGTGCGGGGGAGACGTCACCAGCGAGCCCGAAAGCGCAGTAACTGACTGTCAACACGAACGCGAGGCACAGCGCCCGGCGGAACTCGCGGGGTGGTCGAAAGAGCATGCCCCATCATGGAGCGGCTCGAGTTCAGCAAAGGCTAGTCCGTGCCGAACTGTTGATACATCTCGCGTTCGCGGTCTCGGCGGGGGAACAGGAACCACACGAGGGCCGCACCCACGACCATGGCGAGGATGCCCACGAGGTAGGCCCCGTCTGCTCCGTCGAGGAACGACTGTTTGGCCGCGGAGATGATGGCCTCGGAGTACTGCGGATAGCGGGCAGCCAAGTCCGTCGCGCTGCCAAAGGACTTGGCCAGTGTGGTCGCCGTTTCCTGAGAGATCTGTTGCTGAACAGCAGACGGCTCGGCGGCGATATCGGCGGCAATCGCCCGTGCATATCCCGCTCCGAGAAGCGCGCCGAGAATCGACTGCATGATGGCTCCGCCGAGGTCGCGCTGCAGATCGCCCGTACCCGAGGCCATACCCACCTTGGTGACGGGAACCGAGTTCGTCAGCGCGTGCGACGCGGGCGTTCCGGCGATGCCCACACCGAGTCCAATCAGGGCGTAGCTCAGTGCCACCCAGACGTAGGGCGTGGTGAGTCCCCACAGCACCAGCATCGAGGCAAAGCCCAGCAAGCACAGCGCGAAGCCGATGAGCAGGGTGGTGCGCGATCCCAGTTGACCGGTCAGACGTGACGACAGGGGCGCAACCGCAATCATGGCAATCACGCAGGGCAGGATTGCTGTTCCCGCCATCAGCGGGTCGTAGCCCAACACGTTCTGTAAGAACTGCTGGCCGATGAACATGGCGCCCATGAGCGAGCCGAACACGATGATGCCCGATACCGCGGCCACCCAGAACGTGGGGCGTTTGGCGAACGTCAGGTCAAACAGCGGGAAACGGGCCCGGGCCTGCCGCCAGAAAAAGGCTACGCCGCCCAGGAGCGTGATGACCCCCATCCAGATCACTGTCATCAGGTGGCCGTCGAGCGCGATGAAGTTGATGGTCAGCACCAACCCGCCAAAGAAAATCGCCGAAAAGATGCCACCCCAGTGGTCGACCGGTTCCGTCGTCTCGTTGAGCTTGGCGGGCACATTCAGAATGACCAGGATGATGGCCACAACGGCGAACGGCACCGCGACCAAGAACATCCAGTTCCACTTCGTCACCATCAAGAGTGCGCCGGCAATCAGGGGAGACAACGCGGAAAGTCCGGCACCCAGAGCGGACCACAGGGCGATGGCGGTGGTTCGCCGCGAACCAGCCCAGATGGCCGTGATGAGGGCCAAGGTGGTGGGATAGGCCATTCCGGCGGCAAGACCGCCGAGCAGGCGCGAGACCGCCAGAACTTCGACACTGCCGGCAAAGAACGACATGAAGGCCGCCGGGATGCCCAGGATGAGCCCGAGAAGGAGCATTCCCTTGCGCCCGAAACGGTCACCCAGGGCGCCCAAGTAGAGCACCGAGACCGACAGTCCGAGCGAGAATCCGACGGCGATGAGGTTGAGTCCCACCTGCGAGGCGTCGAGGTCCTTGCCAATCTGAGGCAGCCCCACATTGGCCACCGAGAGGTTCATGTTGGCCACGCCGGCGCCCAAAATGAGCGCGGTCAGAGCCGCCGCAGACTTGGCCTTGCTCAGCCCGGAGGCTCCCGATCCGGCGGGCACGGTCGACGCAGAGGGGGTAGACATGGTCACCATCTTGCCCGAATTTCGTGGCTGCGCGGGGACTGCGCTACTCTAGAACTACGTCATCCAAGTAATTGGTGGCGAATTCGCGTGTCCAGTTCCATGTGACAGCCGGCCTAACGGTCACCCTCGGGTGCAGGTCGCTCACCGGACACTAGGGCAGGTCTCGCCGAGACCTGCGACAAACCGCAAGTAACGCACGTGCCTGGCCTCGGTCACGCCTGCGTTGAGAACAGGAGAACGGCTCATGGCCGTCGTAACCATTCGCCAGCTGCTCGACAGCGGCGTTCACTTCGGACACCAGACACGTCGGTGGAACCCGAAGGTCAAGCGTTTTATCCTTGCCGAGCGCTCGGGCATTCACATCATCGACCTCCAGCAGTCGCTGACCTACATCGACCAGGCGTACGACTTCGTCAAGCAGACCGTCGCCCGCGGCGGATCGGTGCTCTTCGTGGGCACCAAGAAGCAGGCTCAGGAGTCCATCGCCGAGCAGGCGATGCGCGTGGGCCAGCCCTACGTCAACCAGCGTTGGCTGGGTGGTCTGCTGACCAACTTCAACACGATCGGTCAGCGCCTCGCGCGCATGAAGGAGCTCGAGCAACTCGACTACGAGGACGCCTCGAAGTCCGGCTTCACCAAGAAAGAGCTGCTCATCAAGAAGCGCGAGCTCGACAAGCTTCACAAGAGCCTCGGCGGTATCCGCAACCTGCAGAAGACGCCGAGCGCGCTCTGGGTTGTTGACACCAAGAAGGAGCACCTCGCTATCGATGAGGCCAAGAAGCTGGGCATCCCGGTTATCGGAATCCTCGACTCCAACTGCGACCCCGACGAGCTCGCCTACCCGATTCCGGGTAACGACGACGCCATCCGCTCGGTAGGTCTGCTCACGCGGATCATCGCCGACGCTGTGGCCGAGGGCCTCATCGAGCGTCACCAGAAGCCCGAGTCGGGTCAGCCCGCAGAGCCCATGGCTGAGTGGGAGCGCGAGCTTCTCGAAGCCGGCGGCGCTGCCCCCGCAGCAGAAGCTGCTCCCGAAGCTGCTCCGGCCGCCGAGGCAGAGGTCGCTACAGACGCACCCGCATCCGAAACCACCGCAACCGAGGCCGCAGAGCCGGCCGCCGAGAAGGAATAACCGAGCATGGCTAACTTTTCACTCGAAGACGTCAAGACGCTACGCGAGCGCCTCGGCACGGGCATGGTTGACACCAAGAACGCCCTCGTCGAAGCCGATGGCGACATGGACAAGGCCGTAGAGATTCTTCGCCTCAAGGGAGCAAAGGGTAACGCTAAGCGCGCCGACCGCTCCACGAGCGAGGGTCTCGTAGCCGCCAAGGCTGAGGGTGGCAAGGCCACCATCATCGAGCTCGCATGCGAGACCGACTTTGTGGCCAAGGGCGACAAGTTCATTGCTCTGGCGAACAAGGTGCTCGACGCAGTTGTTGCTGCCGGTGCCACGACGGCCGAGCAGGGCGCCGCGGCGTCCG
>CAIVOR010000354.1 GCA_903907615.1 uncultured Microbacteriaceae bacterium
GGGCCTCGTGGCCGCCAAGGCTGAGGGTGGCAAGGCCACCATCATCGAGCTCGCATGCGAGACCGACTTTGTGGCCAAGGGCGACAAGTTCATTGCGCTGTCGAACAAGGTGCTTGACGCCGTTGTTGCTGCGGGCGCCACGACGGCCGAGCAGGGCGCTGCGGCGCCTGCCGGCTCGCAGTCGGTAGCCGACCTCATCAACGACGAGGCCGCCATCATCGGCGAGAAGATCGAACTGCGTCGCGTCGCCGTCGTGGAGGGCGAGAAGATCGCCATCTACATGCACCAGACCAGCCAGGACCTCCCCCCTCAGGTGGGCGTTGTCGTGGGCTACGCCGGTGCGGATGACGACACCGCGCGTTCGGTAGCGATGCACATTTCGTTCGCCGACCCGCAGTACCTGGCTCGTGAAGACGTGCCTGCTGCTGAGGTCGAGAAGGAGCGTCAGATCGTCACCGAGATCACGCGTCAGGAAGGCAAGCCCGAGGCCCAGATCGAGAAGATCGTTGAGGGTCGTCTGGCCGCTTTCTACAAGCAGGTCGCTCTGCTCGAACAGGACTACGCGCGCGACGACAAGCAGAAGGTGTCGAAGGTTCTCTCCGATGCCGGACTCACCGTTTCGGGCTTCGCTCGTTTCAAGGTGGGCGCATAACCCCGTGCCACACAGAACGCCCGGTTCGCGACCTCGTCGCGCGCCGGGCGCTCTGCTTTAAGGCGTGCGCGGTAGCGTAAGACGTACCCAATCGCCTCGCACCCAAGGATTTCTCATGGCAGCACGTCGTCGCGTCCTCCTCAAACTCTCCGGTGAAGCATTCGGCGGTGGATCACTCGGGGTCAACCCCGATGTGGTTGCGTCGCTCGCTCAGGAGATTGCCGAAGCGGCCAAGCAGGTCGATGTGGCCGTGGTCGTGGGTGGCGGTAACTTCTTCCGCGGAGCCGAGCTCAGCCAGCGGGGAATGGATCGCGCCCGCGCCGACTACATGGGAATGCTCGGCACCGTGATGAACGCCCTCGCGCTGCAGGACTTCCTGGAGCAGGCCGGCGCACAGCCCCGCGTTCAGTCGGCCATCGCCATGGCCCAGGTTGCCGAGCCCTACCTTCCGTTGCGCGCCATCCGTCACCTCGAAAAGGGCCGCGTGGTCATCTTTGGCGCGGGTGCCGGTTTGCCGTTCTTCTCGACCGACACGGTTTCGGCGCAGCGCGCGCTCGAGATTCACGCCGACGAAGTACTCGTGGCCAAGAACGGCGTGGACGGCGTCTACTCCGACGACCCGAGGAAGAATCCCGACGCGGTTCGCCTCGACACGGTCACGTTCAACGAAGCACTCAAGAAGGGCCTGAAGGTCGTCGACTCGACCGCCTTCTCGCTCTGTATGGACAACAAGATGCCCATGCGTATCTTCGGAATGGAACCCACGGGCAACATCACTCAGGCCATCCTCGGTGCACAAATCGGAACTCTCGTCACCAACTAGACTCGTTTCTAGACCAAACAGACGAAGGAGTCTTCCGTGATTGCAGAAGTTCTCAGCGATGCCAAAGACCGCATGAGCAAGGCGGTTGAAGTGGCCAAGGAAGATTTCGCCACGATTCGTACCGGGCGAGCAAACCCCGCGCTTTTCCAGAAGATCCTGGTCGACTACTACGGCACGCCCACGCCCTTGGCGCAGCTCGCCTCGCTGCAAAACCCCGAGGCACGCACCATCCTGATCACGCCCTACGACAAGGGCGCGCTCAAGGACATCGAACAGGCATTGCGTGACACGCCCAACCTCGGCGCAACTCCGTCCAACGACGGCACCATCATTCGCGTGGCACTCCCCGAGCTCACGGAGGATCGCCGCAAGGAGTACGTCAAGATTGTCAAAGCCAAGGCGGAAGACGCGCGCGTTTCGGTGCGCAACATTCGCCGCAAGGCCAAAGACGACATCGATGCGCTCAAGGGCGAGGTGGGCGACGATGACCTCTCGCGTGGTGAGAAGGAACTTGAGGCCGCGACCAAAGCCCACATCGACCAGATTGACGAGTCGCTGAAGCGCAAAGAAGCCGAGCTGCTCGAGGTCTAAGGGTTGTCGAACAACATCACCCCGGAGGATCGAGAACGCCGCTCACCAACGGAAGAGATTCAGGCGCAGATTCGTAGCGCCCGAGCCGACATCGAGCGTCAGCTGGAGAACACCCGGGCGCAGTTCGAAAACACGCGCGTTCAGTTTGAAGCGGCCAACGAGAAGATCGTCAAGCGCACCGGCCGCAACTTGCTCGGCGCCATTGTGGCCGGACTGCTCTTTGGCGCATTCGTGCTGGTGAGCCTGATCATCTTCAAGTGGCTGTTCGTGATCTTCGCCGTGGTGACGCTGGGCATCTGCACGCTCGAATTGGCCAACGCCATGCGCGTGCGCGGCTGGTACGTTCCCCGAATCCTGAGTGTGGCCGTAACGGTCGTCGCCATGCCGGTGGCTTTCTTTGGTGGTCTCGTGCTGACCCTGATTGTCATTGCCCTGGGCACGGTCATCATCATGATCACGCAAATCATGACGTCGAATCGTGCGGCCTACGTGGACAAGGCGCCCCTGCACCAGCGCATGTTTGCGGCCATGTTCGTGCAGGCCTACGTCTCTGTGCTCGGTGCGGTGTGCGTCAACCTGGTCGCTCACAATGACGGTCAGTGGTGGGTGCTCGGGTTCCTCATCGTGGTGGTATCTATCGACACGGGTGCCTATGCAACGGGGTTGCTTTTTGGCAAACACCTGATGGCCCCCAGCATCAGCCCCAAGAAGACCTGGGAGGGCTTCATCGGAGCCGGTGTCATCTCACTCGTGTCGGGTGGGCTCGTGGTCACCCTCATGCTTCACCTGCCGCTGTGGTTTACCCCCATCTTCTCGATTCCCATTCTCTTCTCGGCGGTGTGGGGCGACCTCGGCGAGTCCCAGCTCAAGCGCATCATCGGTGTCAAAGACATGAGCAACTGGTTGGCCGGCCACGGAGGGTTTCTCGATCGCCTCGATTCGATCCTTCCCACAGCGCTCGTCGTGTTCATCATTTATTACGTGGTACACGCGATCGGTTAGCCCTGGCACAGACAACATCCTCCTTTTTCTTTGAGAGAA
>CAIVOR010000355.1 GCA_903907615.1 uncultured Microbacteriaceae bacterium
CCCAGCGGTTCATACAAGCTCTACTTCGACGTTTCGCAAACCGGAACCACCGATGCCTTCAGCGCGTGGTGGGGCCAGGCAGCCAACTTTGGCGCAGCGACAGCTTTCAGCATCGCCAATGGGAACAGCCTCACTGGCAAGAACCTCGCCCTGCCCATCCCGGCGACGATTTCGGGAACCGTCACGGCAAACCTCACGGGTACTCTTGAGCCGCTGGCCGGCATAAGCGTCACGGCCTATGACTCGACATATGGTCAGGTTTCAACCGCGACAACCGACGAGTCTGGACGCTACAAGCTTCCTGGACTTGCCGCGGGATCGTACAAACTTGAGTTCACCAACAATGCCGGCCTGAACGTGTTTGGCGAGTGGTACAACAACGCTGACGGATTCAGTTCGGCAACTGCCGTGGCCGTCACAGCGTCTCAGCAGCTGACCGGCAAGGATGTCGAGCTCGCGCGCGGAGCAAGCCTTTCCGGTGTTGTGACTAACGGTGGAGTTCCCCTCGAGGGAGCCGACGTGACTATAAGACGTCTCTCCCCATACGGCTATTGCTGTGACGAAATTGGGACGGTCACAACGGATGCGAGCGGCACGTTCCGCATGCAGGGGCTGGCTGCTGGCACGTATTACGCACAGTTCTCGGCGGGAAGTTCCGGTGCCGATGTCGCCACCGCATACTTGGGAGGCGTGAGAAAGCAAGAAAACGCCACGCAAATCCGCCTGTCAGCGGGCCAGGAAAAAACTGACATCGGCTTCGCCATGATCACCGGCGGTTCGATCTCAGGAACGGTGGTGGCGAAGGACAATGGCGCACCCGTGTCTTACGGTTCCGTCGACATCTATGATGCTGATGGCCAACAGGTGAGTTATGCCGGCACAGATGAATTTGGCAATTACTTCATTGGCGGTGTGTTTCCGGAACCCTATTCGCTGAGGGCGAGTGCCCAGGGCTCGGGTCTGAATCTTGTCGACGAGTGGTGGAGCGGCCACTTCTCTGCCGACGATGCCGACCTGGTTACCGTTGAATCTGGTGGGCAGTCTTCGGCCAATTTCGCGCTCGAATCTGGCTCCGTGATTTCGGGTTACATCACTGGCGACACGGGCGACGGCAACGGCGCCCTGCCGGTTCAGTCATCGGTGACGATTTACCTCAAGAACACCTCATCGCAATGGAGCACGTCGGCCAATGAATCTGGCTATTTCGAAATCGGAGGGCTGCTGCCCGGAACCTACTTCGTTTGTGCTGGTGGCGACGGATCGTGGCCCCTCACTTGCGTTGGTGGATTCTCGAAACAGGCTGATTCCGATCCAGTAGTTCTTGGAGCCCAAACGACCGAATCGGATGTCAACATCGACATGGTCCGCGGAGGGCAGATTTCGGGAACCATTTCTAATTCGGCAGGTTCCTTATACGCAAATGGTTCTGTCACTCTTTACCGGGTCGGTGAGAGCGGTTACGGTTCCGGTCTAACTGCAGTCACGGATGACTCGGGCGTCTACAGTTTTACAAATCTGCCCGCTGGCAAGTACTTCCTCAAGGTGCAAGGCGGATATGGGCCCGGCGCCGTGGTTTCTGAGTATTACAACGACAAGTATTCAGCAGCAACCGCGACCGCAATTACCGTGACATCGGGTTCCGAAATCGTTGCCAACATGACGCTGGGAACTACCGTTGTTGGCTCGGCGACGCTTACGGGCAAAGTTACGAATAGTGCCGGAACGGGCTTGGCCGGTGTTCGTGTTTCAACGCGCTGTTCGCAACTGGACTATGGCTACGCCGGTGCGACGACCGCTGCCGACGGAACGTATCGCGTCGAGAATCTGACTCCCGGATCGTGCACGATAACTTATGAGTCATATTCATGGGAGCCGCCGACCTCATCGTTCAACGTACTGGGCGCAACTCGCACAGCGACGCTTATCGCGGGAGCAAACGCTCTGTCAGCTCAGGTACTGTCGACCGGTGGGTCAATCACCGGAAAGGTCACGACTCTCTCAGGCGCCCCCGTCGTCATGGGCGTTGCTGTGTACTCGGTTGCCTCCAACAGTTGTGTTGGATTTGCGTCAACTGACGCCTCCGGTAACTTCACGCTGGGAGGCCTTCCCACCGGCACATATAAGGTCGTGGCGACCGGATTCTGCGCTTTCTCCGGCAATGGTGGTCGGTCGGGCGACTTGCTCAACCTGCCGACTGCCTACGAAGAGCGTTGGTTTGGCGGAACCGGGTCATACGACACATCCACGCCCATTTCCGTCACCGCGGGAACAGCCACGACGGGAAAGAACATTGTCGTAGTCCAGGGTGCGACGCTTTCTGGGGATGTCGTGATATCACACGGAGAATCTCAGCTCAGTGCTCCGACGCGCATTTCGGTGAGCCTGAAGCCTGTCGGGGGCCCGGTTGAATACGCGTATCCCTTGAAATCCAACTCGCAGGACAACTCTTTTTCAATAAGTGCCATTCCTTCAGGTGATTACAACGTCGCGGTGAATGTTGTAGAGAATTCGAACTCGCAACAGGCATTCCCTTATTCGTACCTGTGGCGAGGCGCAGACGGAACGGGTGCGCCCGAAGTCGTCCACATCGATGCGGGCCAAGTTGTCACCGACTTCCATATTGTGATGCCGGCACCCGCGACCCTTAAAATCAAGCTGAAGGTCCCGACCTCTTGGGCAAGCGGGTGCAATCAGATCTCAATCTGGAACGCGGATTCTCCCTATTCTGGATTTTTCAATGGGGCCTTCGATGGGGTTCGCACCATCGCACCACTGCAGCCTGGGAGGTACAAGCTTTCGGTGCAATGTGGCGGGGCAACGCTGTGGTACGGAGGGACTTCCAAGGCAAC
>CAIVOR010000356.1 GCA_903907615.1 uncultured Microbacteriaceae bacterium
CAACGCCCTCACCGGCTCCTCGCAGGGTGGTTCGTCAATCACCCAGCAGTATGTGAAGAACGTGCTGGTGCAGAAAGCGGAGGCTATCTCCGACCCCGTCCAGCGAAAGGCCGCCTACAACGAGGCGACCCAGGTCTCGATTGATCGCAAGCTCAAAGAGATGAAGCTGGCCATCGGCGTTGAGCAGAAATACACCAAGAAGCAGATTCTCGAGGGCTACCTCAACATCACCCCGTTCGGCGGCCGGGTCTACGGCGTCCAGGCGGCAGCCCGCTACTACTTTGGAAAATCGGCCAAGGATGTCACGCTGGCCGAGGCCGCGTCGCTCATTGCCATCATCAACAACCCGAGCGCTTACCGTCCCGATATCGACGAAAACCTCGAGGACAACCAAGCTCGCCGCGACTACATCTTGGCGCGCATGCTCGAGAACGGAAAGGTCACCCAGGCCGAGTACGACAAGGCCGTGAAGAGCCCCGTCACCCTCAAAATCACCGAGGCAAGCACGGGTTGCCAGACGGCTCCCGACGGAGCAGCTTTCTTCTGCGACTACATCACGTGGGTGATCAAGAACGATAAGGCCTTCGGTAAGACCGAGGACGAGCGTTGGAATGCCTTCCAGCGCGGTGGCTGGAAGATCTACAGCACGCTGAACCTGCCCTTGCAACAGACCACAAGTCAGGCCGTGTATGGGAACGTTCCCACCGTTGTCGACTGGGGAAACGTCGCCGGAGCGGCCGTTTCGGTTCAGCCCAACACCGGGCGAATTCTCGCGATGGCGCAGAGTAAAGACTTCACCAACGACCCCGATCTTGCCGCAACCGGCGCGAACTACACCTCAATCAATTTCAGCACCGACAAAGACTATGGTGGGTCATCCGGCTTCCAAGTGGGATCCACGTACAAGGCCTTCACGCTCGCGCAGTGGTTGAAGAGTGGTCGAGGATTGGGGGAGATGGTTGACCCGCGCGAACGTCCGCTGCAAATGAGCAAATTCAAAGACAAGTGTGTCGGAGTGGGCGGTGCCGACTGGGCGCCGAAGAACAACTCCGGCACCTTTGACGGACCGATATCAGTCGTTCAAGCCACCGCGGACTCGGTCAACTTGGCATTCCTCTCCATGGCCATGAAGCTCGACCTGTGCGACATCAAGCAGACCGCCGAGGCCTTTGGTGTTCACCGCGCCGATGGCAACGTTCTGGGTGAAGCGCCCTCAGATGTCCTGGGCACCCAGGAAATCGCCCCGCTGACGATGGCGACCGCCTATGCGGGCATGGCCAACCAGGGTCGTGTGTGCACCCCCATCGCCATCGACAAAGTGACAGATCGCAACGGCGCCGAGATTCCGGCGCCCCAAACTACGTGTACTCAAGCCGTGGCGCCCGACATCGCCAACGCCATGGTTGTCGCGCTCAAGGCGCCCATGACGGTCGGATCGGCAACAGCATCGAACCCTCGTGACGGCGTGCCCATCATCGGCAAGACTGGTTCTACAGACAACTTCAACCAGACCTGGGTTGTGACCTCGACGACATCCGTGGCCACGGCCGTGTGGGTGGGAAACATCGTGGGATTCGTGAATCTGAACGGTGGCTACTCGCTCAATAACGGCTCGGCTCGAGTGACACGTCACGCGATCATGCGACCGATCATG
>CAIVOR010000357.1 GCA_903907615.1 uncultured Microbacteriaceae bacterium
GGGTTCTTTACCGTCCGACGCGAGAATGACCGACATGTCTGACGGCAGATTCATGGCCAGCGTGGCCGAGTTCTCGCCGGTGCTCTGTTCGAGCCACATGTCTGAACCGAGAGGATTCACGATTGTGGGCGCCTTCGCTCCCTCGGTCACCTCGGGCGTGACCAGTTTCGACGACAACTTGCCGTTGGGCAATCGCGAGACCTGAAGGTACGGCGACTCACCGATCCAACTCAAGACATCCACCGTGCGGCCGTAGCCCACCATGTTGGTCGTCGAGCCAGACAACACCACACTCTGCACGCCCGGACGAACGGTCAAAACATTCTGATCGACAATCGCGTAGTTGGCGGAGGCAGCAAGTGACAGCTTCTCCGAGACGGTTTGCGGGCCAGCAAACACCTTGAACGCAATACCGGTTGCCAAAAAGACGAGGGCTACGGCGAACACCACGATTGCGGCGATAAATCGGCCCATACTTTTTCTCGTCACTTTCCGCGGATGGCGTTGGCGCGCATCCGGATGTCGTCAACGTGGCTACACAACCAGAATCGTTTCAAAGATACCGGAATGCCGGCTGGGAGGAGGCTCCACACGTTCAGGTTGGCTCGATATGATGATTTTCTGGCACACGCTGCCACGCAAACAAAGGACACATGTGGCGAACGATACCGAAGAGTTTCCCCGCTCAGTTCGCGGTTACGACCGGGACACCGTCGACAAGGTCATTGCCAAGCTCCGTCGTGAACTCATGACGTCGAAGACGCTTTTTGACGAGCAGGCCGAGAGGATGCGCGACCTCGAGAATACGGTCGCCGAACTCCGTCACGATGCCGAGCACCTGAGCAAGCCCACGGCGGCCACGCTCAACACGCGACTGCACCGCCTGCTTCGCGAAGCCGAGAAGGAGGCCGCCGAGATCGTGGCGCGCGCTACCGCCGAGGCAGAGCGCATGCAGCACGTGTCCGCCCGCGACCGCGAACGGGTTGAGGCCGACCTCAATGCCCGGGTGGCCAATGAACGCGCCGCGGCGATTTCTGAGGCACACGTTCTGGTATCGAGCGCCAAGAGTTCTGCGGAACGCATCATCGATGATGCGCGGCGCCGCGCCCATCGTCTCGTTGAAGAGGCCGAACGCGAAAGCGGCGAGATTCGGGGAGCCACCGCAACCGAAGCTGCCCGACTCAAGGCCAACGCGCGCAACGAATCCGAGTTGATCATCTCCGAAACGGCCCGGGCCATCCAAGAGTTCAAGCTGCGCTTCGCCACCGACATTGCCGAGGGTAAGGTCGTCAAACTCGGCCGCGAATTGTCTTCGCACCTCAAGCTCGAGGCCGAGATTTCCGTGCGTCGCGAGGAAGCCGAGAAGGAGTACACCCTTAAGCACAATGAGGCTGTTCTCGCTACTCAGCGCTACCTCGAACAGGCCGAAGCTCAGTTGAAGACGCTACGCGCCGACATCCGCGAGGCAGAGCTGACCGCATTGGCGATCATGGCTCGGGCCGAACGCGAAGCCATCGACGTTGTTGCCGATGCCAGCGCTCAGGTGGAGGCCATCACGGCCAACGCCCGCGAGGAGGCAATCCGCGTGGTCGACACCAGA
>CAIVOR010000358.1 GCA_903907615.1 uncultured Microbacteriaceae bacterium
GAACAATCTTCGTCAGATAGACGTTGAATTTCCGCTCGGCATCTTCACTGCGGTAACCGGCGTCTCGGGATCGGGGAAATCCTCGCTCGTCAACGACATCCTCTATCGCTCCTTGGCCAACACGCTGAACGGCGCGCGCTCCATCCCGGCCAAGCACAAGCGGATCACGGGAATCGAACACCTCGACAAGGTGGTGCACGTCGATCAGGCGCCCATCGGAAGGACTCCGCGGTCCAACCCTGCGACCTACACCGGCGTTTTCGACAAGATTCGAGCCCTCTTTGCCGAGACCTCCGAGTCGAAGATGCGCGGTTACCAGCAGGGCCGCTTCAGCTTCAACGTCAAGGGTGGACGCTGCGAGGCGTGCTCGGGTGATGGCACGATCAAGATTGAGATGAACTTCCTGCCCGATGTCTACGTTGACTGCGAGGTCTGCCACGGCGCCCGCTACAACCGCGAGACATTGCAGGTCCGCTACAAGGGCAAGAACATCTCCGAGGTTCTCGACATGCCCATTAGTGAGGCCGCGGAATTCTTCGAACCCATCTCGGCCATCCACCGCTATCTCAAGACGCTGGTGGATGTCGGCCTGGGTTACGTGCGTCTGGGGCAGAGCGCGACAACGCTGTCCGGTGGTGAAGCACAGCGGGTCAAGCTCTCGACCGAATTGCAGCGTCGTTCGAATGGACGCACGGTGTACGTCCTCGACGAGCCGACAACGGGTCTTCACTTTGAGGATGTGCGCAAGTTGCTCATCGTTCTTCAATCGCTCGTCGACAAGGGCAACACCGTCATCGTGATTGAGCACAATCTGGATGTCATCAAGTCGGCCGACTGGGTCATCGACTTGGGGCCGGAAGGCGGGTCCGGCGGGGGAAGTGTCTTGGCGACGGGAACCCCCGAGGATGTCGCCCGTTCGTCGGAGAGCCACACGGCGGTCTTCCTCCGCGAGGTATTTGACCACACACGCTGATCATGGCCAACGAACTCTCCTTCAGACCGCCCACGGGGGACATCCCGACTCAGCCGGGTGTGTATCGATTTCTCGACGCAAACGGTCGCGTGCTGTACGTCGGCAAAGCAAAAAATCTTCGCGCGCGCCTGACGTCGTACTTCGCGCCGCTCGCATCACTCCACAACCGAACTCGACGCATGGTCACGTCAGCTGCCGACGTGACGTGGACAGTCGTCAAGACGGAGTTCGAGGCGCTGCAGCTTGAATTCACGTGGATCAAGGAGTTTGATCCGCCCTTCAACGTGCAGTTCACCGACGACAAGTCCTACCCCTATCTGGCCATCACGCTCGGAGACGACGTGCCACGCGTCGTCGTGACCCGCCGCCGCAATATCCCGCGAGCCACCTACTTCGGTCCGTTTACCAAGACGTGGGCTATTCGTGAGAGTCTCGACCTGCTTCTCAAGCCGTTTCCCGTGCGGACCTGTTCCGACAGTATCTACGCCCGTGCCCATAAGACACAGCGCCCTTGCCTTCTCGGTGACATCGGTCGATGTGCCGCTCCGTGCGTCGACCGCGTGACTCCGACCGAGCACAGAGCCATCGCACAAGAAATGGCGTCATTCATGGGCGGTGACAACGACACATTCATCGCGAACATGCGCGAGCGAATGGTGGCCGCGAGCGACGTTCAGGATTACGAGACAGCCGCTCGGTATCGCGACAATCTCGAAGCCCTGACGACGGTGGCCGCAAAGAGCGCCGTGGTGCTTACCGAGGATCTCGACGCCGATGTCTTTGGCTTCGCGCGCGACGACCTCAGTGCGACGGTTCAACAGTTCATGGTGCGCGGGGGACGGGTTCGTGGCGTTCGAGCGTGGACCGTGGACACCGAACTCGACGTCACCAGTTCAGACCTTGTCGACAGCATCATCAGGCAAG
Organism: uncultured Microbacteriaceae bacterium; assembly: GCA_903907615.1. Taxonomy (GTDB): domain Bacteria; phylum Actinomycetota; class Actinomycetes; order Actinomycetales; family Microbacteriaceae; genus UBA963. The sequence goes on from CAIVOR010000358.1 coordinate 1,898, forward strand.
CCTTCGTACAGGACGAAATACCCGCTCCCGTGGTGATCCTCCCCGAGTTGCCCGACGATGCCCCTGCCCTGAGTCAGTGGCTCACCGAACGGCGGCGCACCATGCTCGACAAACCGCGGGCGGCGGCGGTCCGTCTGACGGTCGCGCAACGTGGAGAGGCACGACGCCTCCTGGACACGGTCGTCATGAACGCGGGTGAGCAACTGATTCAGTACAAGAACCGACGCCTCAACGACTTCAGCACCCGGAGTCAGGCGTTGGCCGACATTCAGGACGCCATCGGTCTCGATGCACCGCCCCTGCGCATAGAGTGTTTCGACATCAGCCATCTGCAGGGCACGGAAATCGTCGCCTCCATGGTCGTATTTGAGGACGGCCTGCCCCGAAAAGCGCACTACCGAAAATTCTCGCTTACTGAGGCTCGAGACGATACCGATGCCATGGGCCAGGTCCTCACTCGTCGCGTGGCCTATCTGGGGCAGCAGCCGACCGAGGGGGAGAAGTCGTCGTTTGCCTATCCACCCGGTCTTTTTCTTGTGGACGGCGGCCTCCCGCAGGTAAATGCGGCGCGCGCAGTACTCGAGAAGGCCGGCATCGCCATAGCCGTGGTCGGCATTGCGAAGCGACTCGAAGAACTCTGGTTGCCGGGAAGTGATTTTCCGGTCATTCTTCCCCGAAGGTCCGAAGCACTCTTCATGGTTCAGAGAATTCGCGATGAGGCGCACCGCTTCGCCATTACGTTCCAGCGTCAACGCCGCAAGCGCGACATCTCGACCGTCCTCACCTCCGTCCCTGGCCTCGGTGACAAAAAGGCGACGGCTCTCCTTCGACACTTTGGATCCGTCGCTCGCTTACGCGCAGCTCCCCTCGACGAGTTGTCTTCGGTCACGGGTATCACCCCTGATTTGGCACAAGCAATTCATCGAACACTAAATCCTGACGAAC
>CAIVOR010000359.1 GCA_903907615.1 uncultured Microbacteriaceae bacterium
CGCTTTGCTCCGTTGATCACCCAGTTGTCGCCCTGGCGCACGGCCACGGTCTTCATGTTGCCGGGGTCGCTGCCGCCGTGAGGCTCGGTGAGGCCGAAGCAGCCGAGCTTCTCGCCCTTGGCCATCTGAGGCAGCCACTCTTCCTTTTGTTCTTCGGTGCCGAACTTGTAGATGGCCGACATGGCCAGCGATCCCTGCACCGAAACGAACGTGCGCCAGGCACTGTCAACGGACTCAATCTCGTGGCAGACGAGTCCGTAGCTCACGGCGCTGGCGCCGGCGCATCCGTAGCCGTTGAGGTGCATGCCGAGGAATCCTGTTGCCGCCACGAGCGGGATGAGCTCCTTGCGGAAGTACTTGGCGTCGAAGTCCTCTTCTACCGTGGGGGCAATGTGTGTCTGTGCGAACTCGCGGGCCTTCTGCTGCCAGCCGCGTTCTTCGTCGCTCAACAGCGCATCGAATGCGAACACCTTGTCGGTGAGGGCTACCTTCTCAAATGATGTGGCCACTTACTTGTCCTCTTTCCAGTTGGCTTCAGGATGCTCGCCTAAGTATGGCGGGGGCAACAAATACTGTGCGGGCGATTCCGGCAGGTGGATAGGGTTCGCGACCGACCGCACCGGATTACCGTCGCGCTCGAGGCTGACGGTGGGCTCAAGCCCCAACCCCTCGGCTAAATCGAACGCTTCCGAGATCGAATTCACTGGGCCGACGGGAAGACCCGCACCGGCAAGGTCAGCCACCCACTCGGCGGCCGGACGCGCGGCGAGCAGCGCCTCGAGCTCGGCGGTGAGGGCATCGCGATTCGCCACGCGATCGGCGTTTGTGACAAAACGCGGGTCCGCGGACAGGCCCGCATTTCCCAGTTGCTCGACCAACAGCACGAAGTGCCGGTCGGAACCCACGGCAATCACCAGTGGGCGATCCGCCGTCTGATACAACTCATATGGCGAGATGCTCGGATGCGCGTTGCCCATGCGCTGGGGATCCACTCCCGTGTTGAGCACGGCACTGGCCTGATTGCTCAGGGCGGCGAGAAGGCTGGTGAGCAGATTGATCTCAAGGAGTTGGTGCGTCGGTTCGTGGCCGGCAGCCGCCGCCGCATCCCGCGTGCGGAGCGCCAGGAGCACACCGGAGAAGGCGTTGAGGCCACTAATCACGTCGACCAGAGCCACACCCGCCTTCGTCGGTTCGCCCTCGGGGGAGCCCGTGATGCTCATCAGACCACCCATGGCCTGAATCAACAGGTCGTACCCCGCGAGGTCCTTGCCGGCGCCCGAACCGAAGCCCGTGAGTGAGCAATAAACAATGTCCGGGTTCACGGCGGCAACGCTCTCGACATCGAGCCCGAACTTGGCCATCACGCCCGGACGAAAGTTTTCCATCACGACGTCGGCACTGGCCACCAGGTTTCGCGCCTTCGCGAGATCATCGGGGTCGGTGAGGTCGAGCACCAGGGAGCGCTTGTTGCGGTTCACGCCAGAAAAATACGTGGACGACCCATCGGCAGCTTTCGGGGGAGACCACGCGCGGGTTTCATCACCCACGGGCGACTCAATTTTGATCACGTCTGCGCCGAAATCGGCCATCATCATGGTGGCGTAGGGGCCGGCAAGAACCCGTGTGAAGTCAACGACGCGGATGCCCG
>CAIVOR010000360.1 GCA_903907615.1 uncultured Microbacteriaceae bacterium
CCTCAACAACGAAGGCTTCGATGCGAAACTCGCCTTGAGCGCTGTTGCGGCCAAGAGGCAACTAAAGACTTTCGATCCTGACGTGGTACTGGTCGATATTGATCTTGGCGAAGGTCCAAACGGCATCGATTTCATACAGGTCGTTCGCAAGACACACCCTGCGATTGCCGCAATTCTTCTGAGCAAGCACGCTGATTCGATAAGCGCTGGCCTGCAAAGTGCGCACATTCCCGACGGCGTCGCGTACCTGCGCAAATCACTCGTCCACGATACCGGCGCACTCGTCCATTCGATCAACACAGCGGCCACCGGGCATGCCGAGCACCTTCGACAAGACAAAGAGAGCAAGGGCGCGCTCGATCTGCTCACCAAAACGCAGCGCGAAATTCTGCACATGATGTCCCTCGGCCTATCGAACAGAGAAATCGCCAAGCAGAGAAACGTCAGCCTCTCGAGCGTTGAGCAGCGCATCAGTGAGATATTCAAGGCTTTTAACATCGCCCAAGACGAAGTTGTCGTGCCTCGCGTGGAGGCAATACGTCGCTACATGGCAATCAGTGGCGTCCCAAAAAGGTAGCGCGAATGAAACAAGCATGGAATCGACTCGGCTCTCCCGATGCCATCAGCTGGATTATGGTTGTGCTGCTTCTCGTTCAATTAGCTTCGGGCTCCCTCGTTGCGCCATTCACCGACCTCAATGGTCGCATTTTCGAGTTTCTCGCCGTGCGCATCACCTCCGTTTTGGTGATCAGCGCCGTCTTGGGTCTGGGCAAGATGCTCCTGCTCCACGTTGCGCGAAAGCGTCCAATGCCGGTCCTCACGCTTGGCATTTTCGCCGTGGCCACCGTCGTCGGCTCCGTGACTCAGAATTGGCTACTCATCGTTACCCAATTCACCGATCAGTGGACAATTGGACAACGACTGATCGTGGCCATCCCCGGTCTTTTCGCGTTCCTTCTTGTCTCGGGAATACTCATCTCACTGGCTCGTGAACTGGCACGAAACAACCAGGAGCTGGCAAAGACGGCCGACGAGCTCATCGCCATACGCACCGAAGCCTCAGTGCGCATCGAGCAGCGCAAAAGTGAACTTGTATCGACCGTGCGCGAGCAACTCGAGCAATCGCTTTCGAGAATGAAAACGCTCGTTCGCGCCGAATTTTCTTCCGAACTCAATCACCTGGTCGACGATGTGATACGGCCATTGAGTTTTCAAATCTCGAACGAGGTCCACACCTTTCAGCCCCGCTCGGTTGTTGTCGCTAACCCACGAATCTCGTGGCGCGTCCTGCTGACCAACGCAATGAGGACCAATCCGGCGCATCCCTTCTCTGCTGCGATCTGGCTTGGACTTCTTGTCGGGTTATTTCTCATGCCGACTTTGGGTCTGCGCGGGTTGGTCACTGCGATTGCACTCGCCGCCATCACGTTCGTTGGCCTCACCGTTGTGCGTTTGTTGTGGCCGATTCTGCCTCAGAGAATGCCGGTGGCTGCGCGAGCATCCAGCTTTGCTGTCATCACCATAGGACTGATGGCAATGTGCCCGCCGGTAATGGAAGCACTGTCGGGCTATGGGTTCACAGCCGCGACTGTATACGTCGGATGGATCGTGCTCGGGATCTCTCTGGTCTGGACTGTCACACTTGTCTTTAGTGTTCGCGACACGTTGCGCTCCACTCGCGAAACGCTACTTGTGACCGTTGACGAGCTTAAACGCGAGGTGGTTCAGCTCAACGGCGAGATGCGGCGTCTACAAAAGGGAATCTCGCGACTGCTACACGGGCCGGTGCAACAAATGGTTTCAGCTGCCATCCATCGGTTAGGAGACGGCAACGATGGCTCTGCAGCGGATTCGCGGATAACTGATTTGCAGGCGAGCATTGCGTCCTCAATCCAGTTGCTCAATGAGCCGCTCGAAACCAGCATCGACCTCGACACGGCAATTAGCGACTTCGTCGAGTTGTGGGATGGGGTCGTCAAGATTTCACTCGACTTTCCGGTCGAGACCAGGTCACGACTTCTTGAGGAGCCAGTTGCGACGAGCGCTATCGTAGAGCTCATTCGCGAGGGGTGTGGAAACGCAATGCGTCACGGTGAAGCAACCCACATTTACGTGCACGTCTCAATCGATGACAGTGACAACACCTGCAGACTTATCGTGAAAAACGACGGTAAACCGTTGCCGGCATCACCGCGGACCGGATTGGGCAGTCAGATTTTTGACGATCTATGCCTGAGCTGGTTGCGAACGCAGGCCGGGGAACTCGTGAAGCTCGAAGCACTCATACCGCTGGCGCGCTAAAGCCTCGCAAGCCTGCGCCACGAAGGCCGCAACGAACGCCCAGCGCGTCTAAACGAGCGAAACCCCCACCGAAATGGGGGTTTCGCTCGAAAGGATTACTTCTTCGCGGTTACCCGACGGCGCAGTGCTAGAGCTCCGGCACCTGCCACAAGTGCGATACCGGCGATTGCCGCACCGACAAGAGATGGGGTGGCGTCAGCTCCAGTGTTGGGCAATTCGGCATCAGGAGTTGGCGCTGGAGTTGGCGCTGGAGCCGGGGCGGTAATCTCAAAATCGATGGGTCGCGCGACATCAAGTGGGTGAAGATAGTCGGGGCCTGGCGTGACACAGCCGAGGATCACTTCATAGGTTCCCGGAACGGCGTCGGCGGGAATGGTCACTGTCACGGATTCAGTCTCGGAAGGCGCTGCGCTCCACGTGAAGGAACCGGCGCCCGGATCGCCCGGCCCGTCTGAGCCAGTTGGCAATACAAAGTCGGCCCCTCCGATATTTGCGGAGAACAAAAGTGTCATGCTAAAGCCGGTTCCCGTTTGTAAATCACACCAGTCCCAATCTGCGGGGTCGGTGTGGTTGGTGACCGTGAACGTCACACTTGAACCTGCAGGTGTCGAATAAGTACTGGCGGAACCCTCTGTTTCGTCAGCCCACGCAGGGCTGACTGCAAGCACAGCGGAAGCTAATCCGAGAACTACGGCTCCAGCCGCTATAACTTTCCTAGTCATGAGTTGTCCTAACCTCGTCATTGTTCACACGGCTCTTGTGCCACGAAGTTAGCAGGGGGCCAAATTTCGTCGTTTGGTCAAGTGGTGTGTGCCCCACTCGGCTCGTTGGTCGGGGTGCGCCGCACGGCTCGACGTTGCATCCGGTCAACGCGGTGCGTTGACTTGGCAACGTCTCGAACCGGCGGGACCCCCTGACACCAACGAAAAAAGTGAGCTACCGACCCATGAAGGGTCGGCCGCTCACTTTGGTCGGGGTGACAGGATTTGAACCTGCGGCCTCGTCGTCCCGAACGACGCGCGCTACCAAGCTGCGCCACACCCCGGTCAGACGTAACAAGTATATGAGGGATGGGTGTCGCGCTGGAGCGGCGCCCGGTCAGGACAGGTCGATCACCGATGCCTCAGGCCGACAGGCAAAGCGCACGGGCGCGTAGATGGAGGTTCCGAGGCCCGCAGAGACGTTGAGCAGAGCCTGACGCCCGCTCGACTGCCACGAGGA
>CAIVOR010000361.1 GCA_903907615.1 uncultured Microbacteriaceae bacterium
CTGGCGAAGTAGATGAACCATCCTTCGTTTCAGGAGAAACCCCGTGACCTACCCCAAGTCGACCAAGAATGTGGCTTCGACCAGTTCAGCCGGCGAGCCCGCGAACTCCGAAGTGGTGCCCTCGCCGTCGTTTCCCGCCATCGAGGAGCAGGTGCTCGCCTTCTGGAAGGCGGATGACACGTTTCGCGCCTCCATCGCGCAGCGCGCCGAGCAGGGCGCCGAAGAGTGGGTGTTCTACGACGGTCCACCGTTTGCCAACGGCTTGCCCCACTACGGTCACCTTCTGACCGGATACGCCAAAGACCTCTTCCCGCGCTACCAGACCATGCGCGGCAAGCGCGTGGAGCGCCGATTCGGGTGGGACACCCACGGTCTGCCCGCCGAACTCGAAGCCGAGCGCCAACTGGGCATCACCGACAAGAGTCAGATCGAAGAAATGGGCATCGCGGCCTTCAACAACGTTGCCCGCGAGTCCGTGCTCAAGTACACGCACGAGTGGCAGGAATATGTGACGCGCCAGGCGCGCTGGGTCGACTTCGACAACGACTACAAGACCCTCGACATCACGTTCATGGAGAGCGTCATCTGGGCTTTCAAACAACTGCACGACAAGGGACTCGCGTACGAGGGATACCGTGTGCTTCCCTATTGCTGGCGCGACCAAACCCCGCTGTCGAACCACGAACTGCGAATGGACGATGACGTCTATAAGTCGCGTCAAGACCAGTCCGTCACCGTGACCTTTCCGCTCACGGGAGAAAAGGCGGAGTCCCTCGGGCTCGGTGGGGTTTCGGCTCTCGCCTGGACCACCACGCCCTGGACACTGCCCACGAACGCGGCGCTCGCCGTGGGGCCGGCAATTTCGTATGTGGTTGTGCCCGCTGGGCCCGCATTCAGCCTCGCGGGTTTCGATACGTCGACTGCGTCGACTACTCAACCGGCATTCTTGATTGCCGAAGACTTGGCGGGTGCCTACGCCAAAGAGCTTGGCTTCGCTGACGCGGCAGAGGTGCAGGCTGCGGTGACGTCCACCGTGCTCGGCAGTGACCTCGTCGGTGTGAGCTATGAACGCCTCTGGGACTACTTTGCCGACGAGCCCGAATATCAGGCCAACGCGTGGCGCATTCTCTCGGCCGAATTTGTCACGACGGCCGATGGAACTGGAATCGTGCACCTAGCACCCGCCTATGGCGAGGATGACCAAAAGGTGTGCGAGGAAAACGGAATCCCCGTCATGATGTCGCTGGACGACGGTGGCGTCTTCCTCTCGCGCATTACCGAGGTCGCCGGCCAGCAGGTCTTCGACGCCAACAAGCCCCTCACGGCCATGCTGCGCGACATGGGCCGACTGGTTCGCGTGGCCAGCTACGAGCACTCGTACCCGCACTGCTGGCGTTGTCGTAATCCGCTGATCTATCGGGCCGTTTCGTCGTGGTTCGTGCGCGTCACCGAGTTCCGCGACCGCATGGTCGAACTCAACCAACAGATCAACTGGGTGCCCGACAACGTCAAGGACGGTCAGTTCGGCAAGTGGCTCGAAGGTGCCCGCGACTGGTCCATCAGCCGCAATCGCTTCTGGGGTTCGCCCATTCCCGTCTGGAAGAGCGACAACCCGGAATACCCTCGCGTCGATGTCTACGGTTCGCTCGACGAGCTCGAGCGCGACTTCGGGGTTCGTCCCACCGATCTGCACCGGCCCCAGATTGACGAGCTGACGCGACCGAATCCAGACGACCCTTCGGGTCAATCCACCATGCGCCGTATCGCTGATGTGCTCGATGTGTGGTTTGACTCGGGGTCGATGCCGTTCGCGCAGGTGCACTATCCGTTCGAGAATCGCGACTGGTTTGATACGCACAACCCGGCCGACTACATCGTGGAGTACATCGGACAAACGCGTGGCTGGTTCTATACGCTCCATGTGCTGTCCACCGCACTCTTTGACCGCCCGGCATTCAAGAACGTGATTAGCCACGGCATCGTGCTTGGTAACGACGGCCAGAAGATGTCGAAGTCGCTGCGCAACTATCCCGATGTCAATGAGGTTTTTGACCGCGACGGCTCCGACGCCATGCGCTGGTTCTTGATGAGTTCGTCGGTGCTGCGCGGTGGCAACCTGATTGTCACCGAGGAGGGAATCCGAGAGGGCGCCCGTCAGATGCTGCTGCCCCTGTGGAGCACGTATTACTTCTTCACGCTCTACGCCAATGTTGCGGGCGACGACGGCGACGGTTATGAGGCGACGTGGCGCACGGATAGCACCAACCTTCTTGACCGGTACCTCCTGGCCAAGACCGGGGATGTCATTCGCACGGTGCAGGAGCACCTCGATGCGCTCGACTCGACTCTTGCTGCGGCGGCTCTGCGCGACTTCGCGGACGTTCTGACCAACTGGTACGTGCGCCGATCGCGCGACCGTTTCTGGTCGGGCTCCTCAACCGCCGACGGACGCGATGCCTTTGACACGCTGTTCACGGTGCTCGAGACTCTGACCCGAGTGGCGGCACCGCTCCTGCCGCTCGTGACGGAGCGCATCTGGCAGGGACTGACCGGTGGTCGATCTGTGCACCTCACTGACTGGCCGGATGCCGACGCCTTCCCGCGGGCCGATGACCTGGTTGCCGACATGGATGAGATCCGCGAGATTGTCTCCACGGCGCTCGCGCTGCGCAAGCAGACGGGACGACGAGTGCGATTGCCCCTTGCGGAACTCGTTGTGGTGACCGAGCGCGCGGAAGCACTCGACTCCTATGCCGACATCCTGCGTGATGAGCTCAACGTCAAGACCGTGACCAACACCCCCTGGACCGAGAACAGCGCCGCCGAGTTCGGCATCACCTCGCGACTGTCGGTCAATGCCCGTGCGGCAGGACCGCGCTTGGGTAAGGACGTTCAGCGCATCATCCTCGCAGCCAAGAACGGTGACTGGTCTGAGAACAACGGTGTCGTCGTCGCCGGCGGCACAACGCTCGAGCCGGGTGAATTCGAGCTGACGCTCGAGACCGCTGCGGCCGGCGCTGACGCCGAGCGGGCTCTCGCACTCATCCCCAGTGGAGGATTCGTTTTGCTCGATGTCACGACGACACCAGATCTCGAAGCCGAGGGGCTGCAGCGCGACCTTATTCGCGCCGTGCAAGACACGCGAAAGGCGGCGGGCTTCGATGTGAGTGACCGCATTGTGCTCGACGTTGTCTGCTTCGACGAGCAGGATGCGGCGGCACTGGGTCACCCGAGCGGTGCTGACATTGCCGCCGAGACGCTGGCCACCACGTTTGCCATTCACTCTCCGGCCACCTTCGACCTGTTACCCACGATGAGTGGTCAGCTGGCCTCCGAATGGTTGGGCAACGTGGCGAGTGCCGATGTTGAGCACTTCGCGCGTTTTGACGCGGGCGCCTTCGCCAACGTGGGCGACTTTGTGGTCGCGGTATCGCGAACGGAGCGCATCCAGAGTGTCTGAGTCTCACGAAGAGTCCGAGTACGCGCGCGCTGCCGAGCTGGCCTACCAGGAGCTCCTCTCGCGCATGGGGGAGGGCGAACCCCAACCGCGCCTCGAGCCCACGCGGCGTGTGGTCGAGCTCCTCGGCGATGTGCATCGGGCGTATCCGGTGATTCACGTTGCCGGCACCAACGGTAAGACGTCCACGGCCCGCATGATCGAGACCATCCTGCGCACCCTCGGGTTGCGCACGGGGCTGTTTACGAGCCCCCACCTGATTTCACTCAACGAGCGCATTCAGATTGATGGCGAGCCCATCAGCGATGAGAATCTCGTGGCCAATTGGGTTGACATCAAGCCCTACGTGGAGATGGTCGATGCCGAGCTGGAGGCCAAGGGCGAACTGCGATTGACCTTCTTTGAGGTGCTCACCATTCTCGGCTTTGCGGCCTTCGCCGACGCTCCGGTCGACGTTGCCGTCGTCGAGGCCGGCATGGGCGGCGAGTGGGACTCCACAAACGTTGCCGACGGCGTGGTGGCCGTATTCACGCCCATCGCACTCGACCACACCGAGCGACTCGGGCCAGACATCACCACCATCGCGCGAACGAAGTCGGGCATCATCAAGCCAGCGGCCATGGTGGTGTCAGCTCCGCAGGAGCCCGAGGCGGAGGCCGTTCTCCGCGAGGCCGCCGAGCTCACCGAGTCGATCATCAACATCCTGGGGTCGGGTGGCACGTCGGTGGTTTCGGAGGTTGCCGTCGGCGGTCAGCTCACCTCAATCATTGGGTTGGCCGGCACCTATGACGACCTTTTTGTGGGTCTGCTGGGTGACCACCAAACGGTCAACGCCGCTGTGGCACTGATGGCCGTGGAGAGCTTTTTGGGTGGCGCTAACCAGTCAATCGACCGAGACCTGCTGGCCGAGGCCTTTGCCACGGTGACGTCACCCGGACGCCTTCAGCGCGTGGCGAGCAGTCCGCCCGTCATTGTTGATGCCGCTCATAATCCGCACGGCGCTCGGTCGCTGGCCGAGGCCCTGTCATCGTATTTCGACTTTGACGACATCACACTGGTTTTTGGAACACTCGCCGATAAGGACTACCCGGAATTTCTAGCAACCCTGGCACCGTTCGCCTCCCGCGTGATTCTCACGACCCCACCCAGTGACCGCGCTGTGACGGCGGCGCAGGTGGCGGCGACGGCACATCTGCCCGACGATGTCACGGTGAGTGTGCAGCCGGATCCGTTGGTGGCTTTGGCAGAAGCCCGAGCGTATGCGGCTCAGAGTGCCAAGGGCGCCGTTGTTGTGTCAGGCTCAATATCGCTCGTGGGTCTCACCTTGGCCTGCGCAATCGAAGAGAAGTGGTCATGAGTTCATCGCCATCCCAGCCTCACCCGCGTTCAGCGTCGGCGCGGTCACCGCGCCGGCAGCGCGGCACGCGTGAAACGCTGATCGCCATCGTCTTGGGGTTTGAAGCGATTGTGGTGGGCCTCGGGGCACTCACCATGCTGGGACTCAAGGCGCTCGATTTCGTTCAGGCACTCGTGGGAGGCGGGCTCGTCATCCTGATTCTCTTGGCCGGCATCCTGTGGGCGCGGTTCACCGCTGGTCTCGTGTTGGGATGGGTCGCTCAGGCGGTCATTATGGCGAGCGGTTTTATTGCCGGCGCCATGTTTGTCGTGGGCGTCGTCTTCACGGCCATCTGGGTGTTCGCCCTCGTTCAGGGCACAAGAATTGATCGAGCCAATAATTCACACAACGAGATACACGCCACTGGAGAGGACAACGCACGATGAGCGCACACACAGAAGAAACCCTGGTGCTGGTAAAGCCTGACGGAGTCGAACGCGGACTGACCGGCGAGATACTGCGCCGGATCGAAGCTAAGGGTTATGAGATTGTCGACCTCCGCATGGTGACTCCCACGCGCGACCTTCTCGTTGTCCACTACGCCGAGCACGAGGGCAAGCCGTTCTTCGAGCCCCTCGTCGAATTTATGGCCAGTGGCCCGGTTGTCGCGGTCCGCGTGCGCGGTCAGCGCGTCATCGAGGGTTTTCGCTCTCTCGCGGGAACAACGGACCCCACAACGGCAGCCCCCGGCACGATTCGTGGTGATCTCGGTCGCGATTGGGGTGCGCCGGTTCAGCGCAACCTCGTGCACGGTTCGGATTCGCCGGAGTCGGCCGCTCGCGAGCTCGGGCTCTGGTTCGCCTAAAACCGAGGTACGCGGACGTTGCCCGGCGACGTGACGGGCTGAACTCTCAGCTCAGGCCTTAGAGGTTGTGAATCCAGTCCAGTCGAACTTGGGCAATCAGGGCCTCAATGAGCAAGATGCCGATGATGATTGTTGGCGACCACGACAGCGTCTTGGCGCCGACGGCCAGGATCCACGGGCGCGTGCCCCACACGCCGTTCTTGATTGTGTAGCCCTTGACCACGATGGTCAGGGTGATGGTGGCAATCCAGGTCACCATGCACCAGGGGCACAGGGTGCCGAGAACGAAGACACTTTCGGTGAAGAGCCAGACGGTGAACAGGAAACCGATGCTGGCAACAATGTCAAAAGCGCGCCAGTACCAGTTGGCGAATCGCGCCCCAGCGAGGACGCCAACACCCGTAGCGGCAACGACGGGCCAGCCCATCAGGCCGAGCAGTGGGTTGGGGAAGCCGAGAAGCGAGCCCTGCCACGAGGCAAGGTTCTTGCCACACTGCACGATGACGCTGAAGTCACAACTCGCCGCTTCGCCGGGATTTGTGAGCGCATGAATCTTCTCGAGGGTCAGCGCGAACGCCGCCAAAAGCCCCAGCGCTGCAACCAGGATGAAGAGAACCGATACGGCAATGGGTTTACGGGCCGAAACCTCTGAAGTGTCACTCACGCGCACGATTATCGCAGTTGGAGCAGGGAGATTGCTGACCCCACTTCCGGCGCGCGAAACAAATCCGTGCGATACTAGAAATGTTGCAACCCCTTGATGGGTCGCAACGCAAAG
>CAIVOR010000362.1 GCA_903907615.1 uncultured Microbacteriaceae bacterium
ACTCCCGGTGTGGGGCTCATCTCTCCGCCACCGCATCACGACATCTACTCGATTGAAGACCTCAAGCAGTTGATCTTCGATCTCAAGCGGGCCAATCCCTCGGCGCGAGTGCACGTGAAGCTTGTGAGTCAGTCCGGTATCGGCGCCGTAGCCGCTGGTGTCTCGAAGGCGCTTGCCGATGTGATTCTCATCAGTGGCCACGATGGCGGAACAGGCGCTAGTCCGCTCAACTCGCTCAAGCACGCGGGAACACCGTGGGAGCTCGGCTTGGCCGAAGCCCAACAGACACTGATCGCCAACGACATGCGTGACCGTGTGGTCGTGCAGGTTGACGGACAGCTCAAGACGGGCCGAGACGTCATCGTGGCAGCCTTGCTCGGCGCCGAAGAGTTCGGTTTTGCCACGGCACCGCTCGTGGTGAGCGGTTGCATCATGATGCGCGTCTGTCACCTCGACACGTGTCCCGTGGGTGTCGCCACGCAGAATCCCGAGCTGCGCGAGCGGTTTAGCGGAACACCCGAGTTCGTCATCAATTTCTTCGAGTTCATCGCGGAACAGGTGCGCGAGCTCCTGGCATCTCTGGGCCTGCGCAGCCTCGACGAAGCCATTGGACGCGTCGACCTCGTGAATACCGACAGAGCTGTGTCGCACTGGAAGACCGATGGTCTCGATCTCGCGCCCATCCTCCAGCGAGAGTCCTTTGATCTCGCCTCTCCCCGTCGCCATGCCCGTGACCAGCTTCACGAACTCGATGAGCACTTCGATCGCGCCCTGGTGGGCAAGGCAACCTCGGCTCTGGCAACGGGGGAGCGGGTGGAGCTAGCTCTGGACATTCAGAACACCGAGCGTGCCGTGGGCACTCTGCTGGGTCACGAACTCACCAAGCTGCACGGTGTCAACGGTTTGCCGGCGGGAACCATCGATGTCACGCTGACCGGTTCGGCCGGACAATCCTTGGGCGCTTTCATGCCGATGGGCATTACCTTGCGCCTGATCGGCGACGCTAACGATTACGTGGGTAAGGGTCTCTCGGGCGGAACCGTCATTGTCCGAACACACCCCGACAGTCCGTTCCCCGCCGACGACAACGTGATTGCGGGAAACGTCGTGGGTTACGGCGCCACCTCGGGGTCGATGTTCATCAACGGACTCGTGGGTGAGAGATTCTTCGTGCGCAACTCGGGAGCCACAGCTGTTGTTGAGGGCGTAGGCGACCACGCACTTGAGTACATGACGGGTGGACTCGCCGTGATTTTGGGCACTACGGGACGCAACCTTGGAGCGGGCATGTCCGGCGGAATCGCCTACGTGAATGGTCTGAGTGCGGACAACGTGAATCCAGACGTGCTTTCCTCGGGCGAACTCGTCCTCGGAACACTCGGCGGCGCGGACCGGGAGATTCTTCGGGACCTGTTGGAGCGACACGTCGCCGAGACCGGCAGTGCCTTGGCGTCGCGCATCCTGGCCGGCGGAGACACCACTCTCGATAACTTCGTCAAGGTAACACCTCGTGATTACGCGGCCGTCCTGGCCACCCGACAGTCCGCTGTGGACGCGGGTGTTGACCCCGACGGCAACGAGACGTGGTTGCGAATTATGGAGGTGACCGGTGGCTGATCCAAAAGGATTCCTGACGACCCGAGACCGCGAGGTTCCCGCACGTCGGTCAATTCCGCTGCGTGTCAAGGACTGGAAAGAGGTCTACGAACCCGGGGATCCGGCCGCCCTTGCTCGTCAAGCGGGCCGGTGCATGGATTGTGGCGTGCCCTTCTGCCATCAGGGCTGTCCGTTGGGAAACCTCATTCCCGAGTGGAACGACCTTGTCTGGCGAGACGATTTTGAGGGCGCCATCGAGCGTCTCCACGCCACAAACAACTTTCCCGAGTTCACCGGTCGAATTTGCCCGGCACCGTGTGAGTCCGCGTGCGTGCTCGGAATCAGCCAACCTGCCGTCACCATCAAGCAAGTCGAGGTGTCGGTCATCGATCACGCCATGGCCAACGGTGGCCTGACGCCTCACGTTCCGCAGCGGTTGACCGAAAAGACAGTCGCCGTCGTCGGATCGGGTCCCGCGGGTCTGGCGGCCGCTCAACAGCTCACGCGCGCCGGTCACACCGTCGTCGTCTTCGAGCGCGATGACCGCGTGGGCGGTCTGCTGCGCTACGGCATTCCCGATTTCAAGCTCGAGAAGCACTCGGTTGATGCTCGCATCGCTCAGATGGAAGCCGAGGGAACGCGCTTCCGCACGAGTACCAACATTGGTTCTGACATTACGTGGGATCAGTTGCGTGAGCGCTTTGACGCGATTGTTGTCGCCACGGGAGCCCTTCAGCCGCGCGACTTGCCCATTCCCGGCCGTGATCTCAACGGGATTCACTTTGCGATGCCGTACCTCACGCAGTCCAACCGCGTCGTTGCCGGTGATTCGGTTGATGGCCAAATTTCTGCTGCCGGCAAGCACGTTGTGATCCTGGGTGGCGGCGACACGGGAGCTGACTGCCTCGGAACTGCTCACCGTCAGGGTGCTGCTTCGGTGACAACTCTTGCCATTGGCAAGCGTCCTCCGGAGGAACGTCCGGAGAGCGAGCCCTGGCCTCTCGCTCCACGACTCTTCGAAATTGCGAGTGCTCACGAGGAGGGTGGAGAGCGAGCATTCCTCGTCTCGACCGTTGAATTCCTAAGTGATGACGCGGGAAATGTTCGTGCTCTGCGTATCGCTGAGACGGAATTCCGTGACGGCGCCCGCGTGCCCAAATCGGGAACGGAACGCGAAATCCCCGCCGATTTGGTTCTCCTCTCGCTGGGGTTCACGGGAGCCGATGCCGAGGGACTGAGCGAGCAAGGTGAGGTCGCCGTCGACAACGGTCTCCCCGCCCGAACGGCCGACTACGCGACCAACGTGCCCGGAGTATTCGTCGCCGGTGATGCCGGCCGCGGTGCGTCACTGGTTGTGTGGGCGATTGCCGAGGGCCGCGCCGTTGCCGCCGAGGTAGACACCTACCTCACCGGTACAACTGTTCTCCCCGCACCGGTGCGCGCGACCG
>CAIVOR010000363.1 GCA_903907615.1 uncultured Microbacteriaceae bacterium
ACACGCCCGGTTTCACTGCAACGCCCATCGAGGGTAAGTTGTCGATGCGCAACTCGGTGCAGTGCGACATCGACCTCGTCAACGTCACGGTGCCCGACAGCATGATGCTGCCCAAGGCCAAGGGTCTGTCTGGTCCGTTCTCGTGTCTCAACGAGGCGCGCTACGGAATCATCTGGGGCGCCATGGGTGCCGCGCGCGGTTGTCTCGATGCGGCCATCGGTCGCTCGATGTCCCGCGAGGTCTTTGGCACCCCCATCGGTGGTTACCAGCTGACGCAGGCCAAGCTCGCCGACATGATGGTTGAGTACGAAAAGGGAATGCTGCTCTCGCTGCACATTGGCCGCCAGAAGGATGCGGGCATGCTGACGTTCGCGCAGATTTCGGTGGGCAAGCTCAACAGCGTGCGCGAGGCGCTCAACATCGCACGCGAGTGCCGCACCATTCTGGGTGGCGACGGCGTGACGAACGAGTTCCCCGTGATGCGCCACATGGCCAACCTCGAATCGGTGCGCACCTATGAGGGCACCGATGAAGTGCACCAACTGGTCATTGGGCGCGAACTCACCGGACTCAACGCCTTCGGCGTCTAATTTCGAACATTCCTCATGGCACAACTCACCCCAATAAATCAAGGGGCGAGGTCGTAGCCTTTCGGCGCATTCAGGAATAGCGTGTGCAACAGCACGCCGAAGTGCCACCTACCCCCGGGCGGCATCGAGCGTGACGACTGAAGGGTCCCGAATGTCCACGTCTGGAAACAGCCAACACCTCGAGGACAATGCACACCTCGAAGCGCTTGGCTACAAGGGAACGTATTCCCGCACGATGTCGCTGTGGGGCAATATCGCCCTCGGCTTCACGTACTTGTCCCCACTTGTCGCGATTTACTCGCTCTTCTCGCTTTCGCTCGCCACCGGCGGCCCGCCCGCCATCTGGTGGATCGTCATCGTGGGAGCCGGCCAGTTGCTGGTCTCGCTCGTCTTCGGTGAGATTGTGTCGCAGTTCCCCATCGCCGGTGGGCTCTACCCCTGGGCACGCCGCCTGTGGGGCAAACGTTACGCCTGGATGGTCGCCTGGATCTACGTATGGGCCATGCTGGTCACCATTACGGCTGTGATCGAATACAGCTCGAGCTTCGCCATGAGCCTGTTTGGGGTTGAGATCACCCCGCTGAGCACGTTGCTCTTCTCGGTGGGCATCCTGGTTCTCGCCCTGCTGCTCAACCTCGGTGGCACCAAGACCATGTCGCGCATCGCTCGCATCGGTCTCGCGGCCGAACTGATCGGTGTGGTGGGCGTGGGCATCTACCTGCTCATCTTCCAGCGTCACAACGACTTCAGCGTGTTCTTCGACGGGTTCAACCTCGGCGACGGCAACTACCTGACGGCGTTCGTGTCGGCAGCCCTGATCGGTCTGTTCATGTTCTACGGCTTTGAGGCCTGTGGTGACGTTGCCGAAGAGGTAGCCGATGCCGGTCGTCGCGTTCCGCGAGCCATGTACCTGACGATCTTCGTGGGTGGCGTCTCCGCCCTCATGTCGTTCGCGGGATACGTGCTCGCTGCACCGGACCTCGCGGGCATCATCTCGGGTGACGTTGCTGATCCGATCCCCGCAATCCTCGAGTCGGCTCTGGGCACCGTTGGCGCCAAGATCTTCCTCGTGATTGCTGTGCTGGCGTTCATCTCGTGCACGCTCAGCCTGCAGGCCGCCGCCAGCCGTCTGCTGCAGTCGTCGGCACGTGACGGCATGCTGCCGGCCAGCAAGTGGCTCGCCAAGCTCTCGCCCGGAACTCAGGTTCCTCGTAACGCGCTGTTTGTTGCCAGCATCGTTCCGATCATCCTGTGTGTGATCATCTACTTCCGCCCCGAGACGCTCGTGCAGGTTACGGCGTTTGCCGTGCTCGGCATTTACGTCTCGTTCCAGCTCGTGGTCTTGGCCTCGCTGGTGCAGCGGTTCCGTGGCTGGCGTCCGGCAGGTCCGTTCAACCTGGGCGTCATGGGCATCGTGGTGAACATCGCCGCGCTGATCTACGGCATCTGGGCCATCTACTGGCTGCTCATCCCCGGAGCGTCCGGTGACTGGGTAACCGACTACATCTCGTGGCTGGGTCTTGGCGTCGTGATTGTCGCCGGTGGTCTGTACATGCTGATTGCTCGCCCCGCGGGCAAGTCGAGTGCCCCGCACAGCGACGCCATCGAGGTGGCCAACATGATGCGCGCGAAGGCTGCTGCCAAGTAGCCTCACCGCTTTACACAAAGAAATCCCCCGGCCGCGAGGCCGGGGGATTTCTTTTGCAGTCAGATGACTACTTGATGATCTTGGTTACCGTTCCGGCACCCACGGTACGTCCACCCTCACGGATGGCGAAGCCGAGGCCCTCTTCCATGGCGATGGGCTGAATCAGCGCAACCGTCATGTCAGTGGTGTCACCAGGCATAACCATCTCCTTGCCGTCAGGCAGGGTGATGACGCCGGTGACGTCGGTGGTGCGGAAGTAGAACTGGGGACGGTAGTTGCCGTAGAACGGGTTGTGACGGCCACCCTCATCCTTGGAAAGGATGTAAGCGGTGCCTTCGAAGTCCGTGTGCGGCGTAACCGAACCGGGCTTCACAACAACCTGTCCACGCTCTACATCTTCACGCTTGGTTCCGCGAAGAAGCAGACCACAGTTCTCGCCGGCCCAGGCCTCGTCGAGCTGCTTGTGGAACATCTCGATACCCGTGACCGTGGTCTTCTGCGTGGGACGGATGCCCACGATCTCGACCTCGGAGTTGATGGCCAGCGTGCCACGCTCGGCGCGACCGGTAACAACCGTTCCACGGCCGGTGATGGTGAACACGTCCTCGATGGGCATCAAGAACGGCTTGTCCTTGTCGCGCACCGGGTCGGGGATGCTGGCGTCAGCTGCGTCCATCAGGTCAAGGATGGCCTGAGTCCACTTCTCGTCGCCCTCGAGAGCCTTGAGGCCCGAGACGCGAACGACGGGAGCGTTGTCGCCGTCGAAGCCCTGGCTGGAGAGGAGTTCGCGAACCTCGAGCTCAACGAGCTCAAGGATCTCTTCGTCGTCAACCATGTCGGACTTGTTCAGTGCAACCATGAGGTAAGGAACACCAACCTGCTTGGCGAGCAGCACGTGCTCACGCGTCTGAGCCATGGGGCCATCCGTAGCAGCAACCACGAGGATAGCGCCGTCCATCTGGGCGGCTCCCGTGATCATGTTCTTGATGTAGTCAGCGTGGCCCGGTGCGTCTACGTGTGCGTAGTGGCGCTTGGGGGTTTCGTACTCAACGTGGGAGATGTTGATCGTAATACCGCGCTGGCGCTCTTCGGGTGCCGAGTCAATCGACGCGAAGTCGCGCTGGACGTTGGTTGCCGACGGGAACTTGTCGGCAAGAACCTTCGAGATCGCTGCGGTAAGAGTGGTCTTACCGTGGTCAACGTGACCGATGGTTCCGATGTTTACGTGCGGCTTTGTCCGCTCGAACTTGGCCTTAGCCACTGGGTCCTCCTAGGACGTTGGTGCGAGTTTGGCCCGATTTCTCGTGCCTGGCCCGCAGGGGATTTGGTGTTTAGTTTTTTGTTGAACTAGCTCAAGTGCACTAGCAGGTGTGATCGGGGCTATTCGCCCTTGTTCTTTTGGATGATCTCGTCGGCAACAGCCTTCGGGACCTCGGCATAACTTTCGAAGGTCATCGAGTACACGGCGCGGCCTGAGGTCTTCGACCGCAGGTCACCGATGTAACCGAACATCTCCGACAGGGGCACAAGGGCGCGAACGACCTTGACGCCACTGGCGTCGTCCATCGATTGGATCTGTCCGCGTCGCGAGTTGAGGTCGCCGATGACGTCTCCCATGTATTCCTCTGGGGTACGCACCTCCACGGCCATCAGCGGCTCGAGCAGAACCGGGTTTGCCTGACGAGCGGCCTCCTTGAAGGCCATCGATCCGGCAATCTTGAACGCCATCTCCGAGGAGTCGACGTCGTGGTAGGCGCCGTCAAGCAGTGTTGCCTTGACACCAACCATGGGATAACCCGCAAGTATGCCGACCTGCAGGGCGTCTTGGATTCCGTGATCCACGGAAGGAATGTACTCGCGAGGGATGCGTCCACCGGTAACCTTGTTGTCGAACTCGTAAGTCTTGTCGGCGGTCACCTCCATGGGCTCGAGAGCAATCTGAATCTTGGCGAACTGACCCGAACCACCGGTCTGCTTCTTGTGCGTGTAGTCGTACTTGTCGACGTTGCGGCGAATGGTCTCGCGGTAGGCCACCTGGGGCTTACCCACGTTGGCCTCAACCTTGAACTCACGACGCATGCGGTCAACGAGGATGTCGAGGTGCAACTCGCCCATGCCCGAGATCACGGTCTGGCCGGTCTCCTGGTCTTGCTCAACGCGGAAGGTGGGGTCTTCCTCGGCGAGCTTCTGGATGGCGGTTCCGAGCTTTTCCTGGTCAGCCTTGGTCTTGGGCTCAATGGCCACCGAGATCACGGGCTCAGGGAACGACATCGACTCGAGCACAATCTCGTGCTGAGGGTCGCAGAGCGTGTCACCGGTGGTGGTGTCCTTGAGGCCAATGGCCGCGTAGATGTGGCCGGCGGTGACGCCGTCAACAGGGTTCTCCTTGTTGGCGTGCATCTGGAACAGCTTGCCGATGCGCTCCTTCTTGTCTTTGGTGGAGTTGATCACCTGGGTGCCACCCTCGGCCTTGCCGGAGTAGACACGAATGTAGGTGAGACGACCAAAGAAGGGGTGCGAGACAACCTTGAACGCGAGAGCCGAGAACGGCTCCGTGGAGTCTGCCTTGCGCGTGATGATCTTCTCTTCGTCGCGCACGTCGTGTCCCTGAACATCGGGAACGTCGAGGGGCGAGGGGAGGTAGTCGATCACGGCGTCGAGCATGGGCTGCACACCGCGGTTCTTGAACGCCGAGCCACACAGCACGGGGTAGATCTCGCTGTTGATGGTGAGCTTGCGAATGGCGCCCTTGATTTCGGCAACAGTCAGCTCTTCGCCGCCGAAGTGCTTCTCGAGAAGTGCCTCGTCGGTCTCGGCAACGGTCTCGAGCAGCGCGGTGCGGTACTCGTTGGCCTTGTCGATCATGTCGGCGGGAATCTCTTCAATGTCGTACTTGGCACCCAGCTCCACGTCACCCTTGGAGTCTCCGCGCCAGGTGAGTGCTTTCATCTCCACCAGGTCAACGACACCCTCGAAGGTGTGCTCGGCACCGATGGGAAGCTGAATCACGAGGG
>CAIVOR010000364.1 GCA_903907615.1 uncultured Microbacteriaceae bacterium
CACCCACGAGTCGTCCGTCGCTCGCGGGAAGTGGCTTCTCATCAAGATTGGCAAGCATGTGGGTTATCTGTGTCGCGACGTCTGCCGGCGTTCCACTGAAGGGGCACTCTGCCTGCTCGAGGCACCACACAATCCAGTTGCCCAGCGCCATGTCAAAGCCGGCCGCCTGATCGCCACCCTCGGGCCCTTCTGCCGAAGCATCCACAGCGCCGTCAAGCACCATGTGGCCGACGTTCTGAGGAAACTCCTGCGCGTAAACCTCGCCAATGAAGGTGCCGTAGGAGTAACCGAGATAGTTGAGTTTCTCGTCACCCACGGCGGCCCGCATCACGTCGAGGTCCTTGGCGACACTCAGCGTGTCGAGGTGTTGAAGTAGTTCACCGGTGAACTGTTCACACCCGTCAATGAACTTCTGTGCGGTGGCCTTCTTCGCGCTCAGCCACTCGTCACTTCCCCGAATTCCCGGCGTGATGTCGTAGAGGAACGAATCGAGCTCGCTCGTATCGGCCGTGCACGTGACCGGCGTCGATTCGCCCACACCCCGCGGATCAAAACCGATGATGTCGTAGGCAGCCGCGAGGCCCTCGTCCACCGCATCCGTCACGCCGTCGCGAACGAGTGCCACACCACTCTGGCCCGGACCCCCGGGGTTGACGAAGAGCGAACCCTGCGACGCGCCCGTCGAGGGAGAGTGGCGAACAAGGGATAGTGAAATCGGTGCCGAGTCGAGATTGGACCAGTCAGTGGGAACCGCGACCGTGGTGCAGGTCAGGGAATCGCCACACGGAGTCCATACAATCTGCTGGGAGTAATAGTCGCCACCCGACGGTGCGCTTGTCGGTGCAGCACATGACGAGAGCGTCGCTGCCAGCAGTAAGCCAATACCGCCGGTGGCGAGAAGCCGAGAAATTGGTCGCGACATGAGCAGTGTCATTTGCCTACCCCTCTGTGCCGGGGAGATCGGCAAAAAGTCCGATTCGGATTCCCACGTCGATGGCATCACGTTTCTTGTGCACGCCCAGAGCACGATAGATCTTCTGGACGTCCCCCTTAACCGTAGCTTGGCTTACCGACAGATCGACGCCGATCTCGCTCAGCGACGACCCTGTGCGCATTTTCTCCAAGATGGCCGTCTGCCGTTGTGTGAGAACGGGAGGTTGGCGGCGAGTACCCGAGAAGTTCGTGACCGTGCGAGTGTGCCAATTACGCAACAAGTGTTCGCCACACTGCTGGACGAGCCGAATCTCATCGTTGTCAATGTCGTGCAGACTCAACGCGTGCCGAAAGATGAGCGAAATTGCGCCCCGCGTCTTTCCATAGTCATGAAGCGGAAGGCAGATTATTCCCTGGGCGGGTCCAGCGAACATCTTTGAACTGTATGTCCGCCGATAGGCGTAATTGTCTTCGACCCGCACGATGACGTCTTCACGATAGCTCTGAGCGACCACAATGTTTTCCCACGTACTCACCTTTGCGGGGAACTGGTCAATAACGGGGTCGCCGAATCCGCCGATACGCCGAAGCTCAGAGGTGCCCTCCACGTCGAACACGAAGGCGAAGAGGAGTTCTTCCCTCTGAAAGACACGGTTGACCAAGACCATGGCGAAGTCGTCGGGGGTGTCACACACGGCCAACGCATCCAGAAGTGCCTCTGCCCGGTCGAGCCGGCGTTGCGTCCGATTGAACATGTGACCCCCGTCGCGTCCGAATAAACGGCTATAGCCAAATATAGACGGCTATAGCCGTTTTATGACCGTTTAACCTAATGGTCAGTAGCGCAAGGGCAACACAATGGGGAGAAGCCTCGCGGGAATCAAAACAGCGGTAGACATGAGGCCCGGACCGATGGGGGCATTGTGTCCGGGTCTCTTGTGTGCCTCTCTTGGTAGCCTGCTCTCATGGACCTCACTCACAAGACAGTTCTCGTCATTGGCGCCACCGGAGCACTCGGCTCCCTGATTGCCAACACACTTGCCGAACGTGGCGCGACGGTCGTGGGGACCGCGCGATCGAACGAATCTGCGGCGCGCCTTCCTGCCTCGCTCGGGCAATCACTCCTCCTCGATTGTGAGGATCCAGCCAGCGTTCACGCGCTGGCCGCCTACCTCGTCGAACGACCCGAACCCCTCGATGGCATCATCAACGCCGCGGGGATCGTGGGCTTTGGCACGGCCGAAGCCACAACGGCGGCCGACGCTCTTCGCCTCATGACGGTCAATCACTTGGCTCCGGCCGAGCTCATCTCACGCGTCTTGCCTCGCTTGGCCGAGTCCGCCGCGGCTGGCCGCGAACCGGTCATCGTGGGCATCACGGGAATCGTGAGCGAGCAGGCATTTCCCGGGATGAGCGCCTACGTGGCGAGCAAGACGGCCCACGCTGCCTGGTTGCGGGCACTAGCTCTCGAAATTCGACGCCACAAGGTTCGCGTACTCGATGCCCATCCCGGACACACGGAGACGGGTCTCACCGGCCGGGCCGTCTTTGGTGCCGCACCCGCATTCCCCGCGGGCATGACCGCGGAGCACGTCGTGAGCGTCATTGTGTCGGCAATCGTCGCGGACGAAACGACGCTCGCGAGCGAACGCTTTACCGCCTAGCGCGCCTACTTCTTGTAGTGGAAGACATGCACCCACGTGCCGTCTTCGTTGTGCGTGGTATCCACCCAGCCGGTGGCGCCGGCAAACTTGCCCGAGCCGCCCAGGATGGGGCGCGTAACCACTTTGCCCAGAGCAAGTGCGGGGTCATCGATTTCGTAAATGGCAACGCCGCCAACGGTCAACTGATCCTCGATGGCGCCAAACGTGAACACCAGGTTGGACCGACGAAGTTCCTGACTGGGCAGGGGCTGGTCTGGGGCCACTACGGTCAGGGAGCCGGTGAGCAGTCCGCCCTCAGGCGAAGTGGCGGGAATGATGAAGAACCGCTCGTCACCCGGCGTGGATCCGTCAACACCGCTGTCGAGAACAGTGACCTGCGACGATTCGACTTCGGCGTGTTTAAATTCCACCGTTTCGTATGACCCGCCCGACGTCGCAGCCGTGTACGCAAAACTTAGGCCGGTGCCCACGAGCGCAATCAGCGCAATCATGATGGCGACGACCGCCGTGGTGTTCTTCTGCATGTGAATTCCTCACTCACTGTCGGCGGGAAACACGCATCTCCCCCAAGAAATCTTAGGGGAGACGTGTGGACTCTCCGGAGGAATGCTCCAGCCGGTTACTCCGCGGGGAGAGAAACTATGCGGTCACATCTGATGTCTGGACGAGCCGGATGATGTTCTGAACGTGTTCAGTGATGACGAAGTCGCCGAACTTCTTGGCTTCAGGCGATTCGGCAGAAGGGGCGTGCGACCCAGCGGCCCATACGGCGGCGCCTAACGTCGCCATGCCCACACTCGACGCGAGACTCACCAGTTTGACGTTCGACATATAGGCATCGACGTCAACGTTGTCGACCGTAATCTCCCCCGGCGAGACGGCGCCCGCTTTGAGGTCAAGAATGAGCTGGCCGAGACGCGCCATGTTGACGTTGAAAAGCGCCGACATGCGTGAACGGAAGAGCGCGGCAAACTCCACGGGGTTCTCGAGCGAAAGAGTGGGATAGTTCAAGACCACGGCCCAGCCCGCAACGGCAACTGCGAAAGAAATCTGACGCCGAATCCACGCCTCGAGGCGCGCCACGGGATTCTTCGGTGCGTCCTGGGTGGCCTGATTCAACGCATCGATGTAGTCCGAATAGACCATGAACGCGGCTTCGGAAATGAGTCCGTTTCGCGAGCCGAAGTAATGGTTGATCATTGCGACGGTGACGCCGAGACGGCGGGCAATGACGGCGTGGCTAAAACCGCCCGGTCCAAGCCGAGAGAACTCGTCGATGGTGAGGTAGAGAAACTTCTCGCGCGAGGAGGGCTCGGGGTTGCCACACAGGGTCTGCCAAAACGCGGGGGTCAACGTGGGGTCAGCGCGCATGACTCCCTGTTGCCTGTTTGCCAACTGTTGCACCTGATTACGTTTGGTCTTCGCGATAACGAGCTGTCATCGTGATGAAGAAGTCTTCGTGGTGATTTTACTCTCACGTCTCCCGAACTTCGGCAGACGTGACTGAATAATGAGTCTAATCCCTCGAGCGAGCCTGCGCCCGGAAGTGTTACGAAAGAATTGGGGTCGCTTTTTTACCGCACCAGGAATCAGATCTCTGCGAATTCATAGACTGTGGCGAGGCTTGTCAAAGAAACCAGCAGAATGATGGCGTCTGTGGATGTCACCCGAAACCCCAGCCCTGCCAGCGAGGAGAAGAAACCATGACACCAGAAACTCGCCCCCCTGCGCCACGCGCAGCTCTGTTCGGCGTCTCCGCGGGAGTTGCCGTGGCACTCGCCACCGCACTCGTGCTCACCGCGTGTTCGGCGCCCCCATCGTCCACCTCATCATCACCGTCATCGACATCTGCCGGCCTGAGCGGCGACGTGACCACGCCAGTAGACACTTCCACCGTTCTCGCCCAACTCACCTGGGGTGCCGCACAGACCGTTAACGGAGTCACGTTCGATGGCACCGAGGCCAGCGCCACGATTGCGGATGGCACGATAACAATCACCTCCAATGGCATTCCGAATCACGAGCGCGACGACTACTACGCCGCGGGAACGGCCGGCGTCAACCTGCCCAACGAAAGCAATTCGCAACTCGTCACTGATCCGACCGCTGAGCAAAACGATTCCTTTTCGATGCCGACGCTTCCCGTCTACTCCGAAACAACAACGGCGGCACCCTTGGGCTCCATCGGCATCATGATTTCTGGATCCGTGATCTTCAACCCTTACGAGGCCGATAATAAGACGGTGGCCATGTCGAGCAACTTTACGATCAGCGACGGAGACAAAACCGGCTCGTTCATCGATCACTGTTCGGGTCACCCCGGCCCCAACGGGGAATACCACTACCACGGCAACTCGGAGTGCGTCACACGTCAGGTGGATACGACCGGAGAAGGGTCCCACATTATCGGCCTCGCCTTGGACGGGTTCCCCATCTACGGCGCCTACGACATCGACGGTATCGAAGTGAAGGCCGCGCAACTCGACGAGTGCAACGGCATCTTCTCGGCGACACCCGAGTTCCCTTCAGGGATATACCACTACGTCCTTCCCCTCACCACGGACGCCACGTCATCGATCCGCTGTTTCCACGGCGTTGTTGATGCCACGCAGATTCAACGGATGCCGCCCATGCAGGGACAGAACGGTAATCCCGGTCAAGGACCGGGACAAGGGCCCGGGCAGGGCCAGGCCCCCGGTCAGCCTCCTGGGCAAGGACCGGGTATGCAGCCCGCCCCCAAGCCGGGCGGATAACTCTCGGGCACTAGTGTGGACGTGTCAGAAAACCGCCGTTGACCCGTCTCAGCACACACTGGAGCCACGATGAAACCAGGATTAGGCGACCGCCTCAAGTACGCGTTTGACAAGGTGATGTCGCGAGGGCTGCCGGCCCTGATCGGTCTGCTCGGCATCGTCACGCTCATCTTCATTTGCTTTATTGCCCTCGTTGTTGTGCTCTTCGGACTGTTTCCCGACGACCAGAGTCTCGATTTCGGCGAAGCCTTCTGGCTCACCATGCTGCGCACACTCGACCCCGGAACAATGGGCGGTGACACGGGCCCCGGTTTCCGCATCGCCATGCTCATCGTCACGCTGACGGGTCTGATCCTGGTGGCCAGCCTCATCGGTATCATCTCGAACGCCTTCAACGAAAAAGTTGAGGACTTGCGCAAGGGTCGATCTAGGGTGATTGAGAAAGATCACACGCTGATTCTCGGGTGGAACAGAAAGATTCACCAGGTGGTGAGCGAACTCCTCATCGCGAACGAATCACGGCGACGCTCCACGATTGTTGTTCTTGCCGACGGCGACAAGGTCGACATGGAAGACCAGCTCGCGGCACAGCTTCCCCAACGAAGCACGACGCGCATCATCGTTCGCTCGGGCGACCCCATGAGCGTCACGGATTTGGCACTCACCGGCGTCGATTCGGCCCGTAGCATCATCGTGCTCTCGCCGGACGACTCGGCTGAGGCCGACAACTTCTCGATCAAGACTGCACTGGCGATACTCAACAACCCGAAAAGGCGTGCCGAGCCGTACAAGATTGTGGGAGAGATCAAGCAGGAGCAGAACATGGAAGCCGCCGAGCTCGTGGGCGGTAGCGAGGCTAAGTGGATCCTGGGCGAAGACCTGATTTCCCGGCTCATCGTTCAGACCAGTCGCCAGCGGGGGTTGAGCGCCGTCTACACCGATCTTCTTGATTTCGGCGGGGCCGAGCTTTACCTGACCGACGTAGCGCACCTCGCGGGAGAAACGTTTGGCACGGCGGCACTCAGCATTCCGCAGGGAGCCCTCGTGGGTGTCATCAGCGGAGACGACATCGTGCTCAATCCTCGTCGGACTCATGTGCTCACAAGCGGCGACCAGTTGATCATCCTGGCCGAGGATGACGATCGCCTTGAGTTCGGAGAATTCGTCAGCGTTGATGACAGACCGATCAACGTTTCGAAGGATAAGAAAACCAAGCCCGAGCGCACGCTTATTTTGGGATCCAATGGAACGCTGCCGACGGTCGTGGCCGAACTGGACTCGTCGGCGGCGCCGGGTTCAACGATTGTTCTCGTCGAAGAGGGCGCGGTGGCCCCCGCCCTTAAGTTGCGCAACACGACACTTCAGGTGAAGTCCGCCAACCCCAGCAGCCGAAAGGTTTTGGACCTGCTCAAGGTCGACACGTTCAATCACATCATCGTTCTCGCTAATCGCGAGGATCGTGAGGCGGAACAGGCCGACGCGCGAACGCTGCTCATCTTGCTCAACCTGCGAGCGATGAAAAAGACGCGCCCCCACAACATCAACATCGTGAGCGAAATGCTCAACAACAAAAACCGGGAGCTCGCTCAGTCCACTGCTTCTGACGATTTCATTGTCAGCGAGCAACTCGTGGGCAACATGATCACCATGGTGTCGGAGAACGTTGAGATGCAGCGCGTGCTGGCTGCGGTCATCTCCAGTGATGGACCACAGCTTCGACTCAACCCCGCGAGTTGGTATGTGAAAACCAACACGCCTCTCGACTTCAACACGATTACCGAGGCCGCTCTTCGACGGGGTGAGTCGGCGCTCGGCTACCGGATTGCTGGCGGTGACGCGGGAACCGGCGACGGTGTCGTGCTCAACCCGGTGCGCACCGACACAGTGGTGCTCGGTGATGGGGACAGCATCGTCGTCTTCGCCGGCTAGTCGTAAATTCCCGCGCGACGTAGCGGTGGGTTCGACCGTATGCTCGAACCAGTGAACTGAAAAGTTCTGAGCGGATGCCGAGGAGGCCACGATGTACGTAGCGAAATGGAACGGTGCGGTTATCGCGCAGTCTGACAAGACCGTCGAAATCGAAGGCAACCAGTACTTCCCGATGGACAGCGTCGACAGCACGTACCTCGTGGATTCGACCCTGACGTCCACGTGCCCGTGGAAGGGGGAAGCGAACTACTATTCCCTCTCGGTAAACGGAGACGTTAATAAGGATGCCGTGTGGGTTTATCGCACGCCGAAGGATGCGGCCAAGGAAATCGCCAACCACGTGGCGTTCTGGCGTGGCGTTGAGGTCAGCAAGGCCTGACGCTTTCGCGGATCTTCGAATGATTGAGTTTGACCGCGTTTCAAAAAAGTTTGGTAACACCGTTGCCCTGACGGATTTTTCGTTGACCGCACCCACGGCACAGATCACGGTGTTGATGGGACTGTCGGGTTCCGGAAAGACCACACTCATCCGCATGGTCAACAAGATGGTTACGCCGACCACCGGCGCGGTGAACATCGATGGAAAAGACGTGGCGGACTTGGATGCCGTCAAGTTACGCCGAACCATCGGGTACGTGATGCAGGAAGTCGGGCTGCTCCCCCACAAAACGGTTCTCGATAACGTCCTCCTGATTGCCCGCATTGCCGGGCAAGACGGTGATACCGCGCGACGCAACGCCACGGAGATGCTCGCTCTGGTGGGCATAGATGAACAGTTCCTCGCGCGTTTCCCGCAACAGCTTTCTGGTGGTCAGCAACAGCGCGTGGGAGTTGCGCGCGCCTTGGCGACCAAGCCGAACATCCTGCTCATGGACGAACCCTTCGGCGCGGTCGACCCCATCGTGCGCGAGGAGCTCCAAGACGAGTTGTGTCGCATTCAGCGTGACCTCGGACTCACCATCATGTTCGTGACGCACGACCGCCACGAGGCCGTGAAAATCGCGGACCAGCTGGTTGTGCTGTCGAACGGTGGACACGTCGAGCAGGCGGGAACACCGGCGGAACTCCTGGCGCACCCCGCCAACGCCTTCGTTCGAAAACTTCTGGGCGTCTAGTGGACTGGTTCATCGCCAACGCGAGCTT
Source organism: uncultured Microbacteriaceae bacterium (assembly GCA_903907615.1). GTDB lineage: Bacteria > Actinomycetota > Actinomycetes > Actinomycetales > Microbacteriaceae > UBA963. The sequence goes on from CAIVOR010000364.1 coordinate 8,423, forward strand.
TATCGGCGGCTTGGCAGCAACCCATCTGAGCATTTCCGTCGGCCCCATCATTGTCGGCGCACTCCTGGCGATCCTGTTGGCACGCGTGATTCCCCGACGCTTCGTCAACCCCACGCGAACGGTGCTCGGTGCGATTTATGCCATCCCGTCTCTGGCCCTTTTCGTTGCCCTTCCGGCCCTCATCGGGACGTCGTACATTGGCCCGACCAACGTGGTGATTGCACTCACGCTGTACGTCATCACGTCCATGTACTTCTCGGCGCGGGACGCGTTCGGTCAGGTTCCGCTCGCCACGATGACCACGTCCCGCGCACTGGGAATGAATTCGCGTCAGCTCTTTGTTCACGTTGAACTTCCCCTCGCCGTGCCCGGGCTCATCGCCGGGCTGCGCGTCGCGTCGGCGAGCACCATCTCTATTGCGACGATCGGCGCCGTCGTCGGCGTTCGCGATCTCGGCTACCTCTTCCTCGACGGTTTTCAACGCAAGATTCCCGAGGAAATCATCTCGGGAATTATCGCTGTCTGCGTGATTGCCCTCGCGCTAGATGTGGGACTGTGGTTGATCGGTCGACTGATGACCCCCTGGCGGAACGCGAGGGTAAACCGTGTGTGACTTTGGTGAACTCGGTGCCTGGCTGTGCGCGGAAGGGACGTGGACGGGTCAGTACGGCTTAGGGAATCTGCTCGTTGAGCATCTGCTGCTTAGCGTGGTAGCACTGCTCGTCGCCGCGCTCATCGCCATCCCACTCGGAATCTACATC
>CAIVOR010000365.1 GCA_903907615.1 uncultured Microbacteriaceae bacterium
AGCGGGATGCGGCGCGCGCTGACTTCGAAGCTCGACCTGACCTTCGGGCTCAGAACGAACTGCTTGTTGCACGCCTCACCGAGCTTGAGTCGGAACTGAACACCATGCGGGCGAGCCGAAACTGGCGTTACACGCGCCCCCTTCGTCGCACCCGCCAGGGGCTCGACGCTCCCGGCCTAGCCGAGGGCGACGAACGGCACCAGGGCCGTGAGCACGGCGGAGAACGTGAAAATCACCATTGACAACGCGACAATCAAAATCTGCATGCGGAATTTCTTCAGCACCGCTGCAATACCCAGCAGGAACAGCGACAGTGCCATCAACACGGTGTAAAGAGTGAGCTGATCGCTCAGGCCGTTGTAGTTGTCTCCCGCCACAATCTTCTCGTCTGCAGCGGCGGCTTTCTCCTCATAGGGGCCGAACAGCCCGCTGAGATAGGTCTCGTCGTCTTGGGCCGAAGTATAGGTTGCGGGGTCGGCGGCGTTGGCCTCATCGGCTGCGGCAATGGCGTCGGCAAACGTGGCACTCACCGACGACGTGAAGATGGCATCCACCTTGGCCTGCGCGAGGGATGACGTGACGGCATCACCAAACTGAACCTCAACGTCCAATTCGTCGAGCCGCAGCAGGGTTTGGGCGTCCTGCACGTACTGCTGGTTGGCTTCCAGGTACATGGACTCGGCTTCGGTCTTGTAGGTCTGCCCCACGGCGTAGGCGCCGGCCATCTGCGAGTCGTACAGGGCGGCCTGGAACGACGTGTAGGCCGTTGCCACGGAAACGAGTCCGAGGCAGACGACGACAATGATCTCCATGTGCTTGGCGAGCCAGCTCACGATGGAACCTGATTCCGAGGACGAAGATGTAGATGACATGGGGGCTCCTGTGAGATTCGGAATACGTGGCGGATGTCGAGTGGGGCACTGCTGGTGAGCATCACGAGTTAACGACTCAGACCAACAACACAACCATGTTAGCGGGTGAGCGTTAACCTGTGAAGGTGCAACTCGTTCTCGTGGCCCTCTTGGGTGTGGTGGCCCAAATCGTCAACGGCTCGCTGGGCATGGGTTTTGGTGTCATTACGACGAGCGGCCTTCTCGCTTTGAGTCTGAGTCCGGCAATCTCGTCGAGCGTGGTGCACCTCGCCGAGATCGGGACATCGGTGTTCAACGGAACATTCCACGCGCGAGTGGGAAACGTCGAGTGGCCGATCCTGCTCAAAGTCGGGATTCCGGGTGCCGTCGGTGCCTTCGCGGGGGCGCTCTTCTTGAGTTCGATCGATTTCTCGTTTGCCAAACCCGTTATGGCCACGGTCCTGTTTGCCATGGCGATGGTGATTCTCGTTCGATTTGCACGGCAACACGTCAACGTGGTGCGCCGTCGGCCGCGTGCCGCATGGTTGATTCCGTTGGGCGCCTTTGGCGGTGTGCTCGATGCCACGGGTGGTGGAGGATGGGGCACGGTAGTGACCTCAACCCTCACAGCGAGTCGAGTGCTCGAACCCGTGCGCTCGATTGGAACGTCAACCACGGCGCGCATTTTGGTGGCCGTTGCGGGAAGCATCGGATTCATCGTGGGTCTTGGTGTTGAGGAAATCCCCTGGCTGCTCGTGGGCGGCCTCTTGGTGGGAGCACTGATTGTGGCACCGTTCGGGCCGCTCATCGCCAAGCGGCTTCCGCAGCGCATTCTGGGTCTTCTCACCGCGTGCACGATTGCCGTTTTGAGTACGCGCCAGTTCGCGGTCGCCATGGACTGGCCGGCGTGGGCCGTGGCTGTGGCGTTTGCTGTCTTGGCCGCGATTGTGGCCGTGGGGCTGTTCTTCGGGATCAGAAACTTTGTGCGCGAGCGTCGTGCAGCTCGCGCTTAGTGTGCGCGACGGTTGTTGACCACGGCCATGAGCCGGGCCAACGATTCGGTGACGGGTGCAGTGCCGTCGATGTGGAGCTCCGGGGTTTCTGGCGTTTCATAGGGCGATGTCACACCCGTGAGGTTCATGGTGGGATCCTGCTTCGCGCGCGCATAGAGACCCTTGGGGTCGCGTTCGGCACACACCTCAACGGGCGTGTCTACGAATACCTCAATGAAGTCACCGTCGGCGAAGAGGCCGCGTGCCAGAGCGCGATCTTCGCGATACGGCGAGACGAGCGTGACAATTACCACGCAACCCGTGTCGAGCAAGAGCTGAGCCACGCGCGAGACGCGGCGTACGTTCTCTGAGCGATCCTCGGGGGAGAACCCCAGGTCGTCGCTCAGCGTTTGGCGAATGGTATCGCCGTCGAGAATGACGGTATGAACGCCCTGGTGAAAGAGTTCCACCTCGAGGGCATTGGCCAGCGTGCTCTTGCCGCATCCGGGAAGGCCCGTGACCCACAGAACGCAGCCGCGGATTCCGGTCGCTCGTTCCCGAGTCTGCCGGCTCAGCGTAAACGCGTGACGCGTCACATCTGACTTACGTGTGAGCCCGCCGCGGTTCATGCCCACGGCCACGGTTTCTCCCGTGGATCGATTCACAAGGATGAAGCCACCGGTATCACGGGATTCGGTGAAGGTGGTGAGCGCAATGGGTCGCGACGTGCTCACCTCGACACGGGCGATGTCGTTGACGCCCAGTGGTTGCCCGACGAGCTGGTTACCTGTTTCGGGATTGACCGAATAGCGCGTCACGTCGATGTGGCAGGGTACCTCAAGTGGGCCGGACATCAGGCTGTAGGTCTGTCCAAGGGTGATGCCGTCGGGGGAAAGGCACACCACGTCGGCCAGGAATCCCTGGAAGACCGGCAGTGAGTCATATGCCGCCGCCTCCGCAATGACGTCGCCGCGACTGATGTCAATCTCCCGATCGAGTTCAATCGACACGGGGGAGCCGGCACTCCGGTCGCTCGCCCACTCAACCTCAACGATGTGGGCCGACTCACCCGACGGGAACACTGTCACGTGTGTGCCGACCTCGGGCGCTCGGCCCGAAAGCCGACCGAGGTAGCGACGCGTGCGCTTCAGGCGGTTAACGAAATGCACGCTCATGCGGAAGGGTGCGTTGCCATTGCCATTGCCGTAGTCGTTGCCATCGCTTTGGGAGCGCGATGCTCGCACGTCCGCTGACAGGCCCTCGAGCGCCGCGAAGAGGGTGGGCCACTCACCGACCGGGAACGTGGGCTCAACCTCGATCACGTTGGCGCCCGTGCGCCCGCTCAGGGCAATCACGGTCACGGTCGCTCTCGCATCCTCGGCAACATTGCGATGCGTCATGGCGGTGAGGCGTTCGGTAAATTCGGCCGTGAGCGCCGTCACCGCGCCAGCAACATCGTCAACGGCGTCAAGCTTGTTGAGCGTCACCACGATGTGTCGCACTCCCATAAGTTGGGCGATCAGGGCGTGACGCAACGATTGGTCCCGAATACCGCGGGTGGCATCGATCACCAGAACGGCGATGTCGGCCGAGGCTGTCGCCACAGCCATGTTGCGCGTGTATTGCGCATGACCGGGGGAGTCGAGCAGTTGAATTCGCTGACCGGAGTCGAGGATCAGGGTGCGGTGGGCCACGTCGATGGTGATGCCCTGCTCGCGCTCGGATTCAAGTCCGTCGACGAACAGGCTGTAGTCGAGTTTTCCGTCGATCGCTTCGGCCGACGATACAAACGAAATTTCGTCCAGGGTTGCGGTGTCGGTGCCGTAAAGCAGGTGACCCAAGAGCGTGCTCTTGCCGTCGTCAACCGCGCCACAGAAAACCACGCGCACGAGGGGGCGCGACTCAGAAGGTGAGGACGTCACTAGAAGTACCCTTCCTTCTTCTTGGCTTCCATCGACGAACTGCCGTGACCGTCGATGAGCCGGCCGGCGCGCTCGGAGGTACGCGAGGCCTCGAGCTCAGCGATGATGTCGTCGACTGAGGCGGCGCTGGATTCTTCGGCGGCCGAGAGGGGGTAGCACCCGAGGGTGCGAAACCGCACGGTGCGTGTGGTGACCACGTCGTCGGGCGCCAGCTCAAATCGGTCATCGTCTACCACGATGATCTTGTCGCCACGCATCACGGTGGGTCGTGGCGCCGCAAAGTACAGCGGAACTATCTCAAGGCCTTCGCGACGGATGTAGCGCCAGACGTCGA
>CAIVOR010000366.1 GCA_903907615.1 uncultured Microbacteriaceae bacterium
CACCGAGATGATGACGGTTCGCATTTGAAGCGAACGACGCCACGCGTGCCACGCCAGTCGCGGCAGATTGCGATAGTCGTAGGTTCGGATTCGGCCCCAGAGCGCCGGCACGCCTAGTCTCCGCCAGCCCGGTAGCCCACGCCACGAACGGTGCGCACAATCAGGGGGTTGTCCGGATCGTGCTCGACCTTGGAGCGCAGCCGCTGCACGTGTACATTGACCAATCGCGTATCGGCCTTGTACTGGTAGCCCCAGACCTGTTCAAGGAGTTCTTCACGCGTGAGCACCCGGTGCGGTTGAGATACCAGGGTGACCAGAAGCGAAAACTCGAGTGGGGTGAGACTGATTTCCCGTCCCTCGCGCATCACCCGATGTGCCGTCGTGTCGACGGTGATGTCTTCCAGCTCGTACGTTTGCGCGGTCAGGAGCGTGTCGGACGTGGGGCGAAGACGTGCCCGCACGCGTGCAATGAGAACGTTTGTCGAACACGGCTTCACGATGTAGTCGTCGGCACCCATTTCGAGTCCCATCACCATGTCGGAGTCGTCGTCCTTGGCGGTGATCATGACGATAGGGGTTCCCGACATTTCACGGATGCGGCGGCACACCTCAACGCCGTCGATGCCGGGAAGCATCACGTCAAGCAGCACCAGATCGGGCGAGACGCGCACGAAGTCGTCGATGGCTTTCAGGCCGTCACCGCACACCGTGGTGTGAAAGCCCGCTTGAGTCAGCGCGATGTCCATCATCTCGGCCAAATTGCTGTCGTCGTCCACAATCAGCACGTGCGGGCTCGACGCAGTAACACTCTGAGCCATCATCGCCTCCGCTGCCCTAGGGACCAATCGGAATCAGCGTAGCGCGCCGGTGCTGAAAGCTCGCCGTTGAAAACCTGAACGTGACTAGTAGCGGTAGAGCTCAGGCTTGAACGGTCCCTCGAGCGGAACGCCGATGTAGGCGGCCTGCTCCGGCGACAGCTTGGTGAGGACAACTCCCAGGGCGTCAAGGTGCAAACGAGCAACCTTCTCGTCGAGCACCTTGGGCAACACGTAGACGCCCACGGGGTACTCAGCGGTGCGAGTGAAAATCTCGATCTGAGCCAACACCTGGTTGGTGAACGAGTTACTCATCACAAACGAGGGGTGGCCCGTGGCGTTACCGAGGTTCATGAGGCGACCCTCGCTCAGCACGAGGATGCTGCGGCCCGAGGGAAGGTTCCACTCGTCAACCTGCGGCTTGATGTTCGTCTTGGTGGCACCGGGAAGCGATTCAAGCCCAGCCATATCAATCTCGTTGTCGAAGTGACCGACGTTCGAGACAATGGCCTGGTTCTTCATGGCCAGCATGTGCTCCACCGTAATGACGTCCTTGTTGCCCGTCGACGTGACAAAGATGTCAACCTCTCCGACAACCTGCTCGATGGGGACAACCTGGTAGCCGTCCATCGCGGCCTGCATGGCGCAAATGGGGTCAATCTCGGTCACGATGACGCGAGCGCCCTGACCGCGAAGCGCCTCGGCGCAACCCTTACCCACATCTCCGTAGCCGGCAACGAGGGCAACCTTGCCGCCCATCAGCACGTCGGTGGCTCGGTTGAGGCCGTCGGGCAGCGAGTGACGAATGCCGTACTTGTTGTCGAACTTGGTCTTGGTGACGGCGTCGTTCACATTAATGGCGGGGAAAAGGAGCTCGCCCTTCTTGTGCAATTCGTAGAGGCGGTGAACACCGGTAGTGGTCTCTTCGGTGACACCGATGAGTTCCTCGGCAACGGCGTGCCAACGGCGCGGGTTCTCTGCGAAGACGCGACCCAACAAGCTCAGGACCTCGGCGTATTCAGCGGAATCGGCGGTGTCCGGCGAGGGAACGCCTCCGGCGACTTCGTAGTTGCGACCGTGATGAACGAGCATCGTGGCGTCGCCACCGTCGTCAAGGATCATGTTGGGGCCAGTCTCGGCTCCCACCTCAAAGCTCCAGTCGAAGATTTGGTTCGTGCACCACCAGTACTCTTCGAGCGATTCGCCCTTCCAGGCGAACACCGGCGAGCCCGAAGGCTGGTCGACCGTACCGTGCGGGCCCACGGCCACGGCAGACGCGGCCTCGTCTTGGGTGGAGAAAATGTTGCACGATGCCCAGCGCACCTGCGCGCCAAGCGCCGTCAGCGTTTCGATGAGCACAGCAGTCTGCACCGTCATGTGCAGCGAACCGGCAATACGGGCACCCTTGAGAGGGGCAGAGGCCCCGAACTCTGCTCGGAGCGCCATGAGTCCCGGCATTTCGTTCTCGGCGAGGCGAATCTGGTGACGACCGGCCTCCGCGAGAGAGAGGTCGGCAACCTTGAACTGTGTGGCGGGCAATACGCGCGTAGCAGTGAGCGTCATGTTACGAGTCCTTTCGGATGAGAGCGAGAACCTCGTCACGAATACGACTCATGGTGTCGTGATCCGCGGCCTCAACATTAAGGCGAAGGAGCGGTTCGGTGTTCGACGGCCGCACGCTGAACCACCAGAAGGGTTCATTTGCAGCGACCGTACCCAGCATAGTCAATCCGTCGAGGGTGTCTTCACTGGCACGCGTCGCGAAGGCGTTGCGAACCCGGTCCGTCGCCAGAGCGACGTCCGTCACTGTGGAATTGATTTCCCCGCTGAGCGAGTAGGGACTAAACCGTGTGCGCAATGCCGACATCGGTTCGTCGTGAGCGCCCAACTCGGCCAGAACATTGAGGGCCGCCAGCATTCCGTTGTCAGCTCCCCAGAATTCTCGGAAATAGTAGTGAGCGGAGTGCTCCCCGCCGAACACGGCAGACGTGCGCGCCATCTCGTCTTTGATCAGGGAGTGTCCCACGCGAGTGCGCACCGGCGTGGCACCTGCCGAGCGAATCGTCTCGGCGACAATGTTCGACGTGATCAAGTTGTGCAGAACCACGACGTCGGTCGCCCCCTGCGCTGTCACGCGCGAAATTTCCCGCAGCGCCACGATGGCCGCAACCGCGGAGGGCGAAACGGCCTCGCCGAGTTCGTCAACAACGAAACACCGATCCGCATCACCATCGAACGCCAGGCCCAGGTCGGCTCCATGGGCCACGACGGCCCGCTGGAGGTCGACAAGGTTTGCCGGCTCTAAGGGGTTTGCCTCGTGATTGGGGAACGTCCCGTCGAGCTCAAAGTAAAGCGGGATGATCTCCACCGGGAGTGCCGGCAAACCCGCAGCGGTCTCCAACACGGCCGGAACGGTGAGTCCGCCCATCCCGTTACCGGCATCGACCACGATGCGCAGCGGACGGATCGCACTGAGGTCAACCAGCGATCGCAAATACGCGGCGTAATCGTGAAGAACGTCGCGCTGATCAATCTGACCCGGGTTGGGGTGAGCGGGAATATCGCCGTCGAGGAAGTCGAGGGCACGATCGCGAATAGCCGCAAGTCCGGTATCCAAGCTGATTCCCTGTGCGCCCGCACGCGAGAACTTGATGCCGTTATATTTGGCCGGGTTGTGGCTCGCTGTAAACATGGCGGCTGGGGCATTCCACGCGCCCGAGGCGTAATAGGTCTCGTCGGTCGAGCACAGGCCGAGGAGCGAGACATTGGCCCCGCGCCGAGCGGCTCCCTCGGCGAATGCTTGCGCAAAAACGGGCGAGGAATCCCGCATATCGTGCCCCACCACCACGAGCTCTCCCGCGGCGTCGACCTCATCGACAAAGGCAGCACCGAGAGCTCGGATCATTTCTTCGGTGAGGTCTTCGCCCACTACGCCGCGAACGTCGTAGGCCTTGACTGCGGCGGTCAGTCGGGCACGAGTGTCAGGCGTCATCCGACAATTCTACGTGCCTCATGACCTGCCAGCCGTGACTGGGCGTCAGGCGACGAGCGTGCTCCGCACACAGGTCATAGCCCTCCGCGGCATAGTCCGGTGCGAGGGGGCCGATAGCGAGAGTGCTTCCTTCGTAATCGAGGGTGACAGTCGCCGCGGCCGCCTGCGAGCAGAGAGGCTTGGCACAACGACGATCCGACACGTCTCACAGCCTAGACACGAGGCATGGCTAGCATGGGGACATGCCAGCGAGCGGATCGGGTGAATTCTCGTCATCACGCGCGCGCACGCGCGGCCGCAGTTCCGACCGCCACGGTCGCGGCATGCGCTCGCCCGTCACCGGACCGCACCTTCCGGTTATTCACGGGCGGACGGAGAAGTTCTTCACGACCGTGGCTCAGACGGCGCAGTACCTTCGGTCGCTCTGGAACAGCGAACTTGCCGACGTCACGTTTGAGGTTGCTGCCAATCCAGCGTCACCGTTAGCTCCCGGTGAGATTCCGCGCTGGCAGGTGGACTCGGCTAAGAAGCGCATCGTGTTGTTTAGGGTTCCCATCCAACGGCTGAGTCGCCTGCACGTTGACGACGATCTGCATCGCCAGATGGCGATTGAGGAGTGCGTCTTTCGCGCCGTGGCCGAATACCTCGGCCGGCGTCCCGAGGAATTAGGTCCGGATCGCTTTCATCCTTAGATCGTTGTGCACCAACCGAACTAGCGCGGATAGACCCTGATTCCCGAACCCAATGGGCTGGCCGGCGTCAGCGGCATCGACGCCCCCAGTCCCGTCGCGGCATACGAGACCGTGGCATAAACGGGCATCTCGGATGACAGCACGTAGCGGGCTCCGGGAGCGAGAGAGACCGCTCGAACCCCGTTGGCCGGAATGGTCACGTCGGGAAGCGCGGTGTCGCCCTGGGAGAACTTAAGCGTGATGTCGGTCTCGTTGGAGTTAAACAGTGTGAGCGTGGGATGTGGGCCGGAGGACACGTTGAGCAGCGTGTCGCCCACGACGGGCAACGTTGCGACATTCCACGTGAAGTCACCACCCAGGAGGGGAGGCGCTGCCACCGCGCCGCCCGATCCCAAGGTTTGTCCGGGCGCGACCGGCTCGCCACTGACAGGGCCGTCACCACCCACGTCATCCAGAGCGGTCGTCTGGGCCCGCGAGGGGGTCGTCGCGGCAGCGGCACCCGGCGTGGTTCTCGCCGACGCGGTTGGCGTGGGCCCACCGGAGGCTCGGGGAGTCGATGTTCCCACAGGGGTGGGCGTGGCCGTTGAGGTGGTGAAGGGATCCGTATCGGCGTAGTTGATTGTTCTCGCGGCGGCGACCACGGGCTCTGTGGCTGAAATCACGAGCGTGTAGATACCGTCCGGCAAACTGCCGAAGGGCAGTTCGACGACGCGCTCGGGCGCAACGGTGGCCTTGACGGTCACGGGCTCACCGCTGACGCCATAAGCCGTGACCGTTACCTCGGATTCCTGAGGTCCCGGCACGCCAACGCGCACCGCCGGCTCCTGATCACTCGTCACCATGCCGCCCTCGCTGGCTTGGTGCGTTGCCATGCCGGACAGCCGAACGCCCGGAATCACCAGGCTGACGTTGGGACTTGCGCCCTGAGCAATCAGCTCCACACCGTCCGGCAGGAGGGTGCGAACAACCGACTGTTGCAACGTGGGAACGACCTGACCACCCGTGCTCGTGACGTGCACCACGGGATTGTTCACGTTCGGTGCGATCGCCGCCAGCGACAGGATGCGTTGGGTGCCGGCCTCGACAACGATGCCTGACGACCCGGGTCCGACAACCCAGCCGCGTTCGCTCAATACGGTGAGTGAGACGTTAGCCGTCACCTCGGTGGGGTTGGTGAGCAGGAGAAGCGTGGTGCGGCCCGTCTCGGTCGAACCACCCACGAGCCAGGCGTCGGTCGAGGCTTGGGTACACGCTGCCGTGGCGAGTCCGGCGAGGGACTCGGTGGCGGCCTGCTGTGATTGCACGCCAGCGATTAGCGGGGTGAGGTCGGTCGTGGGGGCGGGCGCGAACAACTGCTGTGGCTGCGCGAGCTCGTCTCCCACGATGTCATCGGGGGCAGCGACCGGAGTTTGCGTAATCGCGGTGTCACTCGCCGAGGTGACGTACTCAGGAATGCCGACCGCACCAAAGGCCGTGGCATCGCCGTTGAGCGAGAGCACATCAACCAGAGCACCCGGACAGATCAGGCGCTGATCGGTGGGCGTCGGAGTTACCAGCTCGGAACGCGCCAGAGCCGTGAATCCGGGCAACGGGACGATACAGAGAAAACCGACCACGGCGGCGGCAATACCCGCGCCGACCAGTCCGGCGGCCGACCGCAGTCCGTACCTCAGAAAATTCCTACGCTTCGTCATCGAAATCACCTGCCAGGGCATCGACCGGTTCAACGTCTTCGTCATCGGTTGTCACCGGTTCTTGCCGGCGACGGCCCTCGACCCGAGGCGGACCGGTGGGAATCGCCACCAACAGCGTCAGGATGATGACGAGGGCTTGCACGATGAGAATAATGGTCCGCCACGGCTGGGTAGCCGACTCCGGAGTGAGGAGATCGACCTCGGCGGTCGACACGTCGGGGTAGCTCCACAGCAGTCCGACATCCGTCTCGCCGATGGGAGCCAACGTGGGATTGGCGTCGAGCGACGCCCGCACCCGAGTAGTGACGTTGGTGGCATCCGCCGACGGGTCTGCGGCATCCCCCGTGGCCGCTGGTGCCAGGAGAATGTAGCCGATTCCGAACTGCTGCAACCGCTCTTCCGTTTGCGCGCCTCCCGTGGAGCTCAGGTCTCCCGCGAGGTGAGCCAACTCCTGTTGCCCCTCGCCCGTGCCGACGCTCGTATTGATCAGGGTCGACGACTGGTCGAGCGTCATGCCCTGACCGCGCACCAGAACGGTTGCAATTCCCCCGTCAGGCTGCGGGGTGATGACGATTGTTCCCACCCGCGGCGTGCTGGCGGCCGTGGCCACCACATACGCCGGAAGAGTTCGGCCGGTCGAAACGGCCACCTTGCCAGTGCCCATCAGGAGTGCCCCCACGAGGGGAACGGCAAGAAGTACCACGGCCACAGTTCCGGCAATCGCCGGGTAATAGGAGAACCGGCGCAACACCGTCATGCCCGTGCTGGCCGCCACGATGAGTCCGAGCGAGGCCAAGCTCAGGCCGGCCCCCGGCCAGAGTGCCACGGCCGTCTGTCCTTCAAACGCCACCCGCAGGCCCACGGTAGCCGCCGCTGAGGCAAGGCCGAGCAGGGCGATGAAGAGGGCCAGCTGTGCGCGCACGGGATGCGCCGAAAAGAGTCCCGCCACGGCCAGCGCCGCGACCACGGCGACCAAGACGAGCACGACGAGACCGGCCGCAATGTTGATTCCCACATCGATGGATCCCGTCAGATCCAGCCATCCGCCGAGACCGGACGTGGGATAACCCAACGCCATTTCCCAGCGCGTCGCGCCCGCAAACGGAACCACGGGTCCGGGATCCGCCAGCATGCCGAGCGGGTTTCCCGAAAAGAGCTGAACCACCACGACAGGCGCAAACAGCGCCACTGCGGGGATGGGGATGGCTAAGAAGCGACCGATATAGCGCCCGGTAAGAACGACTGAGCCAATCCACACAATCAGGAGCGCGACGCCCAGTGACGGTGCGCAGGCAACGACCGCCGCAAAGAGCAACGCGGCGATTGCGGAAGCCGACCACGAGCGCGGTGCGCGCAGCCCTGCGGCAAAGAGCCACGGGAGAAGAATGTGCACGAGGACGGCGGCAGGTCGTCCGTCGTTCAGCGCAATGAGCAGCGTGGGGGCGAGTCCGTAGGCGAGTCCAGCGAACACGCGGACGCCAGCCCTGTCGGTGAGCCGCGCCATGACAACCCACGCGCCTGCCCCGGCAAGCGGGATGGCCACAAACCACAGTGCTACCAGCGCGAAGGACGGTTCCCACCACGTTCCGCTGCCCATAACGGCCAGCACCCAGGCAAAGGGATCAGCCGGATCGAGTTGCGCGAGGGCGAGCGAACGCCAGCCGTAGCCGGTTTGCCCCCACAGTTCGCCCAACTTGGCGGACAGTGGCAAGAGGGCCCCACCGCCGATTGCGTGGGCGCCGAGCAGCGGCACGTTTGCCACGAGGGAAACGATGGCCAAGGCAATGGTTGTCCACGCGCCGCCCGACGTGAAGAAGTGCAGTGGCCGGCGGGCGCCCTCGTGATACAGCCGCGCCTGCTCCCGCTCGAGCGCATTGCGCCGACGCACGGCTTCCGACGACATGCGAAGCGACGAGAGGGCCCACCATCCCGTGGAGCGGGAACGGGCGATCTGGGAGCGAGCGCGAGAAACGGTTGGCAGGGAAAAGGCGACGGAGAGGGCCGAGCGAAATTCTCCACCCACCTCGTGCGGGCGCTTGGCCAAGAGCAGCCAGATGGCTCGAAAAACTGCGCGGGGCCCCAGCGCCCACCAGAGCCAGAACACCGAGAACGCGGGTGCATAGACCATTCCCCGGTAAAGCTGGGCGGTGCGAGTAAACCGCGCACGTCGCACACGGGCCCGAAGGCGCGGCGACATGAGGGGTCCGATGACGCCGTCACCCGCGGTCAGGACGCGAGCCTCGGGCACCACAGAAACACGATGCCCGGCGAGGCGGGCACGAACACACAGGTCGAGAGCGTCATCGACAACGGGCAACCCGGGATCGAATCCGCCCAGAAGTCGATACACGGGTTCGCGAATCAGTAGCCCGTTGGCCCCCACCGCGAGCACATCCGAGACAGTGTCGTGCTGACCCTGGTCGAGTTCCTCGGTGACCAGCGAGACCGCTCGTCCGCGGCGCGTCATCGTGAGGCCGTACTCGACGATGTAGTCAGGGCGGTCCCACTCCATTTGCTTGGGTCCCACAATGGCCACCGAGGGAGACACCTCGAGAGCACCCAGCAGTCGCTCGAGAGCGGCAGGCGTGGGAGCGCTGTCTTGACCCAACAGCCACAGCACATCGTCGTCGCTGCGCTCCAGAGCCACCGTGCGCGCCGCGGCCTCAACAGCCTCCCCGAAGGGAACGACACCGGGCATGGTGATCAGCTTGTGTGCCGGGGCGTCACTGAGGGAAGCCGCAACGGAACCCCGCGAACCGTTGTCCACCACGACGAGCACATCGGGTCGTCGCGTTTGCGCCATGAGCGCATCCAGCGTCTGCGACAGATGTTCCCCGCCCGCGCGGGCAACCAGAATCGCGGTGACTGTGGGGCTCATCGCGACCAGCCTAGGTTGGCTGTCTGAAAGTATCCGTTAGGCGCGACGGCGGAGCTTGCGGCGTTCACGCTCGCTCAGTCCACCCCAAATGCCAAAGCGCTCGTCGTTGGCGAGGGCGTACTCCAGGCATTCGCTGCGCACCTCACACGAGGTACAAATCTTCTTGGCGTCCCTGGTGGAGCCGCCCTTTTCGGGGAAGAATGACTCGGGGTCCGTCTGAGCGCAGAGGGCATCGGCCTGCCAGGCGAGTTGGCCTTCGTCTTCGGATTCGAGGGGCCGCGCGCCGGGCACACCCAGCTTCACGGGATCAACAAACCAGTTACTCGGGACACCGGATGTGTAGGTCGACATACCGGACCTCCGTCTTTCTTCTGCTCAGCGACACGCTCGAATCAGCGTCTCTGAAGATAATTACACTGGTGTTATTCGTTTGCGTCAAGTCCGGATGTAAAGAACTTTCATGAGCGGGTGGAGGGTTTGGCGCTAGGTTCCAGTTTTTTGCCCCGTTGCCAGAACGGCATAGCCTCGGCCGGTGAACGAGACGGGAAACTCGTCGGAGGACACAAAGAGAGCCTGGCCGCGGGTGAGAACCGTGCTGGACGATGCTCCCGAAACGGAAAGCTCGCCGTCGAGCACCAGCACGATGCCCGGATCATGCGACGTCACAACAGCGGACGGCTCTGGATCACGCACGCTGTAGAGCACGAAATCGTCTACAGGTGGGCGGAACGCCGTCACGCCCGAGCCCTCCGGGCTGGCCGGCCAGACCGGAGCGGCCACCGGTTCCCAGGACGCCACGCGCAGGAGCTCGGGCACGTCGATGTGTTTTGTCGTGAGTCCCCCACGAAGCACGTTGTCACTCGCCGCCATAACCTCAATGCCAAGGCCACGCAGGTAGGCATGCAGGTTGCCCGCGCCGAGGTAGAGCGCCTGTCCAGACCGCAAAGTTACTCGGTGAAGCAACAGGGCAATCACAATTCCCGGTTCGGCACCGTACTCATCCGTGAGCCAGAGAACCGTCTCCCGGTCGCGCGGGCTGACGTCGGAAGCCCCGCTCGTGGCGGCATCCCGCACCGCTCGCGCGATGTCGGTTGCCCCCGGATCGGTCAGGGCAAACGTCACGGCATCGGCGAGCCCGTGCTGGGCTACTCGATGCGCAAAGTCCGTCACGGCTGCGGCTCCGTCAACGTCCCCCGCCGCGGTGGCCGCTCGGGCAAAGTCACG
>CAIVOR010000367.1 GCA_903907615.1 uncultured Microbacteriaceae bacterium
GCAATGAGCATGAGACCTGCGATTCCAATGGCGGTGTAGCTGGCCGCGTTCAGCACCGAGAAAATCTGATCAAGGTAACTGCGTTGGTCGGTCACTGCCTCAACGCCCGGCTGAGAGCCCAGTGCCTCCACGAGCAGGGCGGACTGCGACGGGTCGGTGAGGTTGACCCAGTACGTCTCGTTCAACTGATCGGCGGTGACATACTGCGCAACCGGATTGCCAGCAAACTGCTTCTGGAAGTTATCGAAGGCCTGCTGATGGTCTTCGAAGTAGTACTTGTCAATGAAGGATGCCAGCGTTGATCCGTCGAGGTCAGCTTTCACGGCCGCCACCTGCGCCGGCGTGGCCGCGCCGTCGGGGCACGTGGTTTCAGCCGAAACGTCGGTGCACAAATACACGGCGACCTGCGCCTTGTCGTACCAGAAGCTCTTCATCTGGCCGATCTGCATCTGCATGAGGATGGCCGTACCCACGAACGTGAGCGAAATGAACGTGACGAGAACCACAGAGACGACCATCGAGAAGTTGCGACGGAGTCCGTTTGCTACCTCACCCCAGACGAGTCCCACCCTCATGAGACCGGCCCGACGTCCTGGCCCTTTTCGGGCACAGCCTTGGTCCGGCTGCGCGCGGTCGACTTGGCCTGCGCCTTGAGCCGCTGCGTCGGCGTCATGTTGGCCATGTCCTCGGCCGAGGGGACGCCGGCGTTGTAGCGCGGGTCGTTCTCGGGGTCAATGCGTGGAACGGCCTGTGAATCGTTCAGGGCGAAGAGTTCACTGATGGCGCTGAGGTCGTCGGTGTCGTCTGACGCTTGCACCGAGAACTGGCTGGGCAATTGCGGAACGGCGTCGAGGGTCATCTCTTCGATGCCGCTCGTGCCCTCGAGGTGGATGCGCGGCACAACGAGGTCAGTGGTCTCGATGATCGATTCAGCCGCTGCCACCGGAGGGCGGGCGATAGGACCGGTTTTGGCTCGCGGGGTCCGACGCGTGAGACGCGCTACCTCTCCGGACGAGTTCACGGATGTTTCGTCGCCGACGATGGGCATTGCGGCCGTGTGGCCGTAGCCGGCATCGCGCTCGTCACGCACAATGTGACCAGCTGAGAGCTCGATCACGCGCTTCTTCATGCGGTCCACAAAGTCGGCTGCGTGTGTGGCCATCACAATTGTGGTGCCGCCGGCGTTAATCGACTCGAGCAACGACATGATTCCCGCGCTCGTGGCCGGGTCGAGGTTTCCCGTTGGCTCGTCGGCAAGAAGAAGGGCGGGCTTGTTGACGATGGCTCGCGCAATGGCCACGCGCTGTTGCTCTCCACCCGACAGCTCGTGCGGATACCGAGACGCCTTGCCCGCGAGGCCCACCATCTTGAGCACATCCGGGACTGCGGACTGAATGAATCCCTTTGACTTGCCGATTACCTGGAGAGAAAAGGCGACGTTTTCGTGGACCGTCTTGTTGGGGAGCAGGCGAAAGTCTTGAAACACCACGCCGAGGCTGCGGCGAAAGAACGGAATCTTGCGACTCGAAATGATGCCTAGGTTTTGACCGAGCACGTGAATGGTGCCGCGCGTGGGCTTTTCCTCTTTAATGATGAGTCGCAAGCACGACGACTTACCCGATCCCGAGGCTCCCACCAAAAACACAAACTCGCCTCGAAGAATTTCGAAGCTCACGTTGTCGAGCGCCGGGCGCGTCGAGCCACGGTACTGCTTGGTGACGTTGTCAAAACGAATCATGCTGTTCTCGAGCCTAGGCAGGGGACCTTGCGAAGGCGCCGAGCGAC
>CAIVOR010000368.1 GCA_903907615.1 uncultured Microbacteriaceae bacterium
CAGTACGTGATCGACGACCTTCTTCCAGTCGCCCTCTTTGGCAACTTCCTGCTGCATGTACTCGATACCGGCAGGGAATTCGTGCGAGGCCGATTGGCTGGTGGCGATGACTGTGGCGCCCTCTTGGGCGAAGACTTCGGCGATGGCCCGGCCAATGCCGCGACCCGCTCCGGTAACGATGGCAACTTTTCCAGTGAGACGGTTCATGAGATTCCTCGAGTGCTCAGTGACGGCGAGTGATCTTCACGGATACTTCGCCATCGAAGTGGTAGGTGGTAAGTCGAGTGTGGTGCACTCCGGTGCCGAGAGCAAGCGCTCCCGACACCGGAGTGATACTGCGTGTGGTCCTACTTGAAGAGAGCGTTGAGCTCTTCTACCGAGAGACCGGACGAGTTGATGGCGTCATTCGGGAGATCCTTCTCACAAATGGGCATCAAGTCGGGGTTGGTCGAGTCCTCAATGATCTCCAGGTTGTAGATCGAGGGCTCGCTGTTGGCCAGCTTGTTGTACCAAGCCAGACCCTTGTGCAGGGCAGGTACACCCATCCAGTTACGCGACGACTCGGTTGCGACCTGGAACTTGGGCTGCGTGTCCTTGTACTGGTACCAGAGACATGCGAACTGGTTCGAGTCGTTAGCCGACCACGGCGGCACGGGGACGCCAGCAGCGATGAACGCCTCGATACCACCAACAGAGCCTCCGCCGTAGTCGGCGACGATTCCGTCAATTGCACCGTTGTACTTGGTGATCAGACCAGCCATAACTTCCTTGGTCTTTCCGGGCTCCCAGCCGGTCTCGACGGGAATGTCACCCATCTCGACGTTGAGCAGGTTCACGCCGGGGTTCTCGGCAACAGCCTTCTTCACACCGTCGTAGACAGCCTGTGAGTAGGAGTTACCAGCGGTTCCACCGGTCATGATGAGGTTTCCCTTGCCACCCATCTGCTTGATGGTCCACGTTGCGAGACCGTAGCCGTAGGTGTTGACGTCTTCGGAGACACAGTCAACGAAGTCAACACCAGCTACACCAGCAGGAGGACAAGCGATGATCGGCACGAATGCGGTGCCGGCCTCCATGGCCTTCTTGATGGTGGGGAGAAGTGCGTCTCCACCGTCGGTGAAGGACACGATGACGTTAACGCCCTGAGCAACCAGCGAGTTAATGTCGGCGATGGCCTTCTGGGTGTCAGCGTTGGCATCCGTGTAAATGATGTCCGTGATGTTCTCGCACTTGGCAGCTTCCTTTTCGAAGATGGCACGCGTGGTCTTACGCCACGAGTTACCGCCAAAGCCGTCAGCGAAAGCAACCTTGATGGGCTCCGTGCCACAGAACGCCTGGATGTCTTCGATCTGGCTCTGCAGACCGGAGATTCCCACCTCGTTCTTGACGTCTTCGCCACCGCCGCCCGTTCCACCTGAGCTACAGGCAGACAGGACAAGCGCGCTTGCTACGGCGAGAGCCGCAACAACAGCAACTTTTGTCTTGATCATGTGATCTCTTTCTCTTGAGTTTCTAGCGAAAGTGAGGAACCCCACCCGGATGAGCGGGGCCCCGGGTGAAACTGAAGTGTGGCCGCCCTCGTCGCCAGGCGATGAGGTGGTCAGCTTTGACCGTGCGGTTGTTCTGCAGTTTCGGTAATAACTTGTTCCGGATACCTCCAACGGGACGAAGGGGGTAACCGAAACCGAGGCGGGTGCCCCGGTGTTTCTTCACTCTCTCAGCAAAACCTGCAAACTGTATGAGTCACGTTGCGAACTAAGTGACTCAATTTGAGACAACGCTTTTACGCCCCGGCAAGTCAGGGCAATCTAAAACTGCACGAGTAACTGTCGTTGGACTTTCCTAATGACACAATCGTGTGACACGCAACAACCCCTAATGACTCACTGAGGAGCGAACCATGGCGGCACCACGGCCGACAGACCTTCTGGGCGAAATCTACGAACACTGGATCATCGAGCTCGGCAAGTTGGGTGACACCCCGCTGTCGACGGAACTCCTGCGCCTGATTTTTGACGACTGGCAGCGTGCCACGGCGGAGCCCGAGAACGTGACGTATCAGAGCACGAGCATCGGCGGCGTTCCCGGAATCTTGGCGACTCCGGCCGGAGCCGACCCCAAGCAAGTGCTCATCCTCATGCACGGTGGCGGATTCGCCCTCGGATCATCGGCAAGCCACCGCAAACTCGGCGGTCACCTCGCCAAGGGCCTCGGCGCCGTGTGTTTCATCGCGGACTTCCGACGTGCGCCGGAATTCAAGTTTCCGGCACAAATTCACGACGGCGTGGACATCTACAAGGCACTCTTGGCTGACGGCATCAAGCCGGAAGACATCACCCCCGTGGGTGACAGTGCCGGCGGCAACCTGGCCCTCAGCATGGTCTTCGAGATGAAGAACCAGGGCTTGCCCCTGCCTCGCCAGGTCATCACCATGTCGCCGTGGCTCAACATGGAGAACAACGGCATCACCATCGAGACGAACAACGACACCGACTTCCTGATCACCCGCGAGGGACTTCAGGGAAACATCGATCGGTACATCGAGGGTGCCACGAGTCCCACCAACCCCATGGCTAATCCTCTGTACCAAGACTTCTCCGGATTCCCACGGCTCTACATTTGCGCGGGAGACATCGAGTCGCTGTTTGACGACAGTGTGCGTCTCAACGAACTGGCGATTGCGGCCGGTGTCGACGTGACGTTCTCGATCGGCGAAGGCATGCAGCACGTGTACCCGTTCCTCGCGGGCAATCACCCCCGTGCCGACGAAGAAATTGCCCGCATGGCCGCCTGGTATCACGCCGGCCGAAAGTAATCACCACTTCACGACGTCAACTGTCGCCTTCGGCATGTTGAACAGAAACCTCACGAAAGGAAAACCCATGACCACGAAACCCGATTATGACGCTCTCGTCATCGGCGCCGGATTCTCCGGACTCGCCGTTCTGCACCACCTCCGCGAAAAGGGTCTGAAGACAATCGTTGTCGACGGCGAATCCGAGGTCGGCGGAACCTGGTGGCGGAATAACTACCCCGGTGTGCGCACTGACTCCGAGTACAGCTACTACTCGTTTTCGTTCTCCAAAGAGGTACGCGAGGAGTGGGCGTGGACCGAACGCTACCCCTCGGGTAAAGAGGTCTTGAGCTACCTCCAGTTCGTGGCAGACCGCCTCGACCTGCGCAAAGACATCATGCTCAACACCCGGGTAACCAAAGCTGTCTATAACGAAGCAGACAACGTGTGGGAAGTTTCGTTGAGCAATGGAAGCACGGTCACGGCGACCTACTTCATCTCTGGCATGGGTGTGCTTTCGCGCCCCATTTGGCCAGACATTCCCGGACGCGAAAAGTTCAAGGGACGACTGTTGCACGCCGCCGAATGGCCGCGCGAAGGCGTCGACCTCAAGGGCAAGCGGGTTGGCCTGATCGGTCTGGGCGCCTCGGGTATCCAGATCACGCCCACCATTGCCCCCGAGGTCGGTGAGTTCTATGTCTTCCAACGCCAGCCGAACTTCATTGTTGCGGCGACCAACCCCAAAGTGACGCCCGAGGAACTCGCCCACGTGCGTGCCACCTACGACGAAATCTGGGAACGTGCCGCCAACCACCCCTTCGGCGTGGACATGGTTCCGGCCCAGTTCAGCGCCAAGGAAGTCACGCCCGAGGAGCGTCAGCGCATCTTCGAGAGCAAGTGGGACGAGGGTGGATTCCACTTCGCCAACGAGTGCTTCAACGACCTCGCCACCGACCACGAGTCGAGCGAGCTCGCTTCGGAGTTCATTCGTGGCAAGATTCGCGAGATCGTGAAGGATCCCGCCACCGCCGAACTGCTCTGCCCGAAGGACTACTCGTTCAACGGAAAGCGCGTTCCCACGGGATTCGGCTTCTACGACGCGTTTAACCTGCCGCACGTTCACCTCATCGACACGAAGACGAACCCCATCACGGAGATCACCGAGAAGGGTCTGATTGTCGACGGCAAGGAGTACGAGCTCGACGTTCTCATCTGCGCAACGGGCTTCGATGCCATGACCGGAAACCTCACGGGCCTGGACATTGTGGGCCGCGGTGGCGAGGTGCTTCGCGACAAGTTCAAGGTCGACGGAATCGGCGGCAACTTGGGCATCATGTACAACGGTTTCCCGAACTTCATGGTGTCGCTTGGACCCCAGACGCCCTACTCCAACCTGCCCGTCCCCATTCAGCTGGGCGCACAGTGGATGGCCAACGCCATCGACTTTGCTCGCAAGAACAACATCGCCGTTCTCGAGGCAACTCCGGAGTCGGAGGAATGGTGGGGCAAGGAGTCGGAGCGGGCCGCCAAGGCTACCGTCATGTACGAACAGGGAAAGAAGGCCAAGGCCTGGTTCCTGGGAGACAATGTTCCCGGCAAGCCACGGGAAATCCAGGTGTACATGGGCGGAGGCCAGGTCTACCAGGACTACTGCCGTCAGGCAGTCGCCGACGACTACCGCTCGTTCCGGGCCCCCGAGTTCGCCTAGCCGGACAACCCCCACATATCACCACTGCCCCCTGGTGACTGATCGGGTCTAGCCCCCAGATCCCGATTGAGACGGGCCTGCCAGTTCAGAAACTTAATGACTGACAGGCCCGTCACTCTTCCCTCGCGTGTCTGTCTGGCACGCTCATCAATTCGAACATCACACGGAGAACAACATGGGCAGACTCGAGAACAAGGTCGCCGTCATCACCGGAGCCGGCTCCGGCATGGGTCGCGTCACCGCAGAACTCTTTGCCCGCGAGGGTGCGATTGTGGCGGTCACCGACTTCAACCGTGATGCCGGACAGGAAGTGACCGACGGCATCATTGCGGAGGGTGGCCAAGCCAAATTCTGGGCTCTCGACGTGACGTCCGAAAAGGCCATCGCGGCGGCCTACGCCGAGATTGGGGCCGAGTTTGGCACCATCGATGTGCTGGTCAACTGTGCCGGAATAATCGGTGTCGACAAGGCCACGCACGAACTCTCCGAGGAGGAGTGGGACACCCTCTTTGCCGTCGACGTGAAGGGCGTTTTCTTCTCCACCAAGCACGCCCTGCCGTTCATGATGGCGCAGAAATCCGGATCCATCATCAACTTCTCGTCGATCTACGGACTCACCGGCAACGACGAGTTCACCGCGTACCACGTGGCCAAGGGCGCGGTCACCATGATGACCAAGCAGGATGCCGCCGTCTACGGAAAGTACAACATCCGGGTCAACTCCGTTCACCCCAGCACGGTGCTCACGCCCCTGGTTGAGGGCATCGCCAACGCCTTCCCCGGCGGGCTCGCGGAGTACGAAAAAGTCAACACGGCAGCCCAGTCGATTCGCCGGCTCGGTGTCTCGATGGACGTCGCGTACGGTGTGCTGTACCTCGCCAGCGACGAATCAACCTGGGTCACGGGCGTTAACCTGCCGATCGACGGCGGATTCATGGCCCGCTAGGCCGCTGACACACCATCCACCTCTGTCCAACGCAAACAAAGGAGACCCCATGCAACTCAACGAAAAGAACATCACCATGTTTGGCACGACCACGTGTGCCGACTGCAACCGATCGAAGAAGGTTCTCAACGACAACGGCGTGCACTTCGACTTCATCGACCTCGAGGTAGTAACCGAGGCCGCCGCCATGGCCGAGCAGCTTGCGGGACGCAAGAGCACTCCCGTGATCTCCTTTCCCGACGGCTCGGTTCAGGTGGAACCGACCGACGCCGACCTCACCGCAAAGCTCGAAGAACTGGGGCTCGTAGGATAGTGATGTGAAGCGGGCGTGGGCGTGGGTCAACTCACTCAAGGCCTATCGCGTTTACCGCGTGTACTCCTCGCGCGGGGGCGACCTGTCGGCTGCCGGCATGTCTTTCCAGGCCTTGTTCGCAACCTTCGCTGCGGTGTGGGTGGGTTTCTCGCTCGCCACATTCGTGTTGGCGGGCAACACTGCCGCGCTCCAGGCTATTGAAGCCTTTATCGCGTCTCTCGTCCCCGGGCTCCTCTCTCCCGAAGGTCTCATCCACCCCGACCAGCTGCTTTCCCGCACAACCTTGGGTATCACCAGCGCCGTCTCGCTCCTCATCGTGGGGTACACGGCTCTCAACTGGCTCGACTACACGCGTGTGGCCATGCGACGCATGTTCGATCTCCCGCCGGAAACCGGCAACTTCGTTCTGCGCAAAGCCCGAGACCTCGGCATCGCGTTGATTTTCGGTCTCGCCATCGTGGTGAGTACCGTCATCTCTCTCCTGTCAACCGCATCGCTCACGTGGTTGCTCGATGTTCTCGGCATCACCGACTCGACCGCACTTTCCGTCGGCATCCGGCTGATCACGGCACTCGTGCTGCTGATGTTCGACACTGCGCTATTGGCCGGACTGATCCGTTTGCTGAGCGCCGTGCGGATTCCAGCGCGACGACTCTGGGCTGGTGCACTCCTCGGCGGAATCGCGTTGGGTATCCTCAAGTTGGCCGAAGGATTCCTGCTCAACGGAGCGGGTCGCAATCCGCTTCTCGCTGGTTTCGCCGTTCTGATCGGCTTGCTCATCTGGTTCAATCTGGTGGCGCGCACGTACCTCCTCTCGGTGGCATGGATCGTCGTCGGTATGGACGACGCCGGCATTACGCACGTCGACACTTCTCACGGTGCGCGCACCGCACAACGCTCGTCACAGAAAAAGGAATCTCTCGCATGACCACACTCCGCCTTGCCACCGTCAACGTCAACGGCGTGCGTGCCGCCTTCCGCAAGGGAATGGGCGCGTGGCTCGACGAGCGCAACATCGACATCCTGGCGCTTCAGGAGGTTCGCGCCGCCACCAGCGATCTCGAGGATCTCCTGGGGCCCGAATGGAACATCTTGCACGATGCCGCCACGGCCAAGGGTCGCGCCGGCGTTGCCATCGCGAGCCGGGGTAAGGCCGAAATTCACCGGGTAGCCATTGGCGCAGACGACTTTGACACGGCGGGACGCTGGCTCGAGGCCGACTATCGCGTGGGCGATGCCACCGTCACCGTGGTCAGTTGCTACGTGCACTCGGGCGAGGTTGACACCCCCAAGCAAGAAGAGAA
>CAIVOR010000369.1 GCA_903907615.1 uncultured Microbacteriaceae bacterium
CCCTCGTCGGTGAGATCGAACGAGTAGGCGTCTTTCATCGTGAACTCGCGACCGCGCAGGAGTCCGGCCCGGGGCCGAGCTTCGTCACGATACTTGTCCTGGATTTGGTAGAGGCAGACCGGCAGATCTTTGTAGGACGTGTAGAGGTCCTTGACCAGCAGCGTGAACGCCTCTTCGTGGGTAGGTGCAAGCAGGTAATCGGCGTCTTTGCGGTCTTTCAGGCGGAAAATGCCGTCACCGTATTCGTCCCAGCGACCCGTCGCCTCATAGGGCTCCTTGGGCAGCAGGGCCGGAAAGTGCACTTCTTGCGCGCCGGCGGCGGTCATCTCCTCGCGGATGATGCGCTCCACCTTGGCCTTAACACGCAGCCCGAGCGGAAGCCAGGCAAAGATACCGGGCGCCTGACGGCGAATGTATCCCGCACGCAGGAGCAGTCGGTGGCTGGTGACCTCGGCGTCGGCCGGGTCTTCGCGAAGGGTACGAAGGAAGAGGTGAGAGAGAAGCGTAGGCACGCCTCAATGTTAGGCGGTGGGCGTGCCCCGAGTGCGCGCGCGCACGATGAGCACCGTGCTCGTCACACCGACGGTGAGCGCGATGGTGACCGCGTTGAGCAGGCCGTAGCCAATGGCAGCAAGCGTAATTCCCGCGGCGGCTCCGGCGGCGGCACCCGTGAAACTCATGATCGTGTCCGACAAACCCTGCACTGTGGGGCGATCTTCCGGGGTCACACTCTCAGTCAGCAACGCCGACGCGGCCACCGTCGAGGCCGACCACCCCAGACCGAGGAGGATCATCGACACCACGACGGCCGTCATGTCTCCCGACGCCACGGTATTCACAACAAGGGCGGCCAGCAGGATGATCTGCCCCAGAACAATAACCGCGATGCGGCCCCAGCGGTCGGAGAGCCAACCGAACAGGGGCGAGAACCCGTACATGCCGGCCGTGTGCAGGCTGACCGTGAGGCCGATGAGCGGCAAGACGACGTTCATCATCGACAGGTGCACGGGAGTCATCGACATGATGGCCACCATCACGCCGTGGCTGAGGGCCATGGCCACCACGGCCGCGGCGGCCATGGGGGTGGCCCGAAGAATTCCGAAGGCGGCCCCGATGCTGCGCTTGGTGGAGACCACTTCAACCCCATCGCGCACGCGCTGGGCACGCGCTTCGAGCAGGGGGTCCGGGCGCAGCCCGATGGAGTAGAACACCACACCGACCACGTAGAAGAAGGCGGCAATGACGAACGCGCCCGCCAGGGTGGGAAGTCCGAGAATGAGTCCGAACGAGTTTCCGGGACCGATGAGGTTTGGGCCAATCACCACGCCGACGGTGGTGGCCCAGACAACGAGCGAGAGGTCCCGTGCGCGCGTCGCGGGTTGGGCAAGATCGGTGGCGGCAAAGCGGGTCTGGAGGTTGGCCGCGTTTCCGGCGCCCACGAGGGCAATGCCCACGATGAAGAGTGGGAAGGATTGCGCCACGTCGGCGAAGACCACGATGACCGAACCAACGGCCGCAATACCCAGCCCGAGAGAGAGCGCCCAGCGCCGACCCCAGCGATTGGCGTAACGCGCGAGGGGGAAGGCGAGGAGTGCCGTTCCCAGCGTGGCGAACGTGGCCGAGAGTCCACCCAGTGCCGGAGTCCCGCTGATGTGTGCGGCCATGAGCGAACCGATGGAGAAGCTGGCTCCGGTGCCCAGTGCACCCAAGACCTGCCCAATGGACAGAATGGTGAGGATTCTGCGCTGCAACCCTCGCCGAGTCGCGGTGGTCGTACTCATGCGAGTCACGCCCCTAGGACGTGATGACCTGAACCGATCCGGTCTCCGAGGCGGGCATGGATGCGGCCAGGCGGTTGGCCTCTTCGATGAGCGTGGCCACAATCTCGGACTCGGGGACTGTCTTGATGACCTCGCCCTTGACGAAAATCTGGCCCTTGCCGTTGCCCGACGCCACGCCGAGGTCAGCCTCGCGCGCCTCGCCGGGACCGTTCACAACGCAACCCATCACAGCCACGCGCAACGGCACGCTCATGCCCTGAAGACCCTCGGTGACCTGCTCGGCCAGTGTGTAGACGTCGACCTGAGCACGGCCACAGCTGGGGCACGAGACAATTTCGAGCTTGCGCTCGCGCAGGTTGAGCGACTGAAGAATCTGGAGTCCGACCTTGACTTCTTCGGCCGGCGGTGCCGACAGGGACACACGAATGGTGTCGCCGATACCCTCGCCCAGCAGGATGCCGAAGGCCGTTGCCGACTTGATTGTGCCCTGAAACGACGGACCTGCTTCGGTGACCCCGAGGTGCAGGGGCCAGTCGCCGCGTTCCGCAAGGAGTCGGTACGCCTTGACCATAATCACGGGGTCATTGTGCTTGACCGAAATCTTGAAGTCGTGGAAGTCATGCTCTTCGAACAGGCTGGCCTCCCACACGGCGCTCTCGACGAGTGCCTCGGGCGTGGCCTTTCCATACTTCTCGAGCAGACGCGGGTCGAGCGAACCCGCGTTGACACCGATGCGCACGCTCACGCCGGCGGCTTTGGCGCGGGCGGCAATTTCACCGACCTGGTCATCGAACTTGCGGATGTTTCCGGGGTTCACCCGAACCGCGGCACAACCGGCATCAATGGCCGCATAAACATAGTTGGGCTGAAAGTGAATGTCCGCGATAACCGGGATCTGGCTCTTCCTGGCGATGACGGGAAGCGCCTCGGCGTCGTCGCGGCTCGGCACGGCGACGCGGACAATGTCACACCCGGAAGCGGTGAGCTCGGCGATCTGCTGCAGCGTGGCGTTGATCTCAGTCGTGGGCGTGGTTGTCATCGACTGCACCGACACCTGAGCGTCGCCGCCGACCAGAACCTTTCCCACTTTGATCTGACGTGAGACACGGCGCGGGGCAAGAACCTCGGGCTTGGCGGGCATTCCTAAATTGACGGCAGGCACGAGGCTAGCCTACGACGAATCCGGTCTAGAAGATGATGACCGGCTTGACGATGTCGGCGTAAATGAGCAGCGCACTCATGGCAATCATGATGACCACAACAACGAAGGTGATGGGCATGAGCCGTGCGATGTCAACCGGGCCGGGATCGGGCCTCTTGCGCAGACGTGCCCACCCGCGGCGGATGAGCTCCCACAGGGCTCCGGCGATGTGGCCGCCGTCGAGCGGGAGGAGCGGGATGAGGTTGAACACGAAGAGAGCTACGTTGAGTGAGGCGAGAATGCCCAGCAATGACGCAATCTTGCCGTCGGTCGATACCGCCGATGATCCCGCGATGTCGCCGGCGACGCGCCCGACACCCACCACCGAGATCGGACCGTCGAGCTGACGCTCCTCGGGCCCGAAGGCGGCCTCGCCCACGGCGACGAGTCGCTCAGGCAGCGTGAGAATCATGGTTGCGGTACCCGTGACGGTTTGCCCCACGAGGGGGAACGCTGCCGTGATGGGCTGAGGCTGCATGACCGTCGAGGGCGAAATGCCCACGAAACCGACCTCGTGAGTGAGCGCCTCTCCGTTGGGACCCGTGACGGGTGATCCGGCGTCGTCGTAGACGGGGCGCGTCACCTCAACCGGCGTGACGGGCAGCGTGAGCGTTGTACCATCGCGCTCGACAGTGAAGTTGAGCGTTGTGGCGGCTGCCGGAGCGATGGCCTTCGAGACGTCGGTCCACGTGCTCACCGGGGTGTCATTGATGGCAACGATGGTGTCGCCCGCCTTGAGACCGCCGAGAGCCCCGGGCGCGTCGGGCGTGGTGGCCGAGCACGACTGGGTGCTCTCGATGCACGGGGACACCGCGGCCAGGGTGCTCGTCGCCTGCGGCATTCCGAATCCCATGACGATGATGGCAAAAAGGACAAACGCCAACACGAGGTTCATGAACGGACCGCCGAACATGATGATGATGCGCTTCCACACGGGGAGTCGGTAGAAGAGACGATCGGGGTTGACATTTTCCGCGCTCTCGGCACTCACGTCGCGCGCGTCTTGGACCATCTTGCCGAAGAGTCCGCGGGCTCCGGCCTTGGCACGCGCCTTTCCGGGCGGGAACATACCCGCCATCGAAATGTAGCCACCGAGCGGCAACGCCTTGATGCCGTACTCGGTCTCTCCCCATTTCTTGCGAAACAGGGTGGGACCGAAACCGATCATGTACTGGGCGACTTTGACGCGGAAGATTTTGGCGGGAATGAGGTGGCCGAGTTCGTGCAGACCAATGGACACGGAGAGTCCAATAAGAAAGATCACTACGCCGAGGAGGAAGGGCCAGAAATTCGTCACGAGGCGAGACTACGCGGAATGTCTGACAGTTTCCCGCACCGGGTCTGAGGGTTTACCGGTGGTCGATGACGTCGCGTGCCGTCGCCCGTGCCCACGCATCGGCATCCAACAAAAGTTCGCGCGAGAGCGCGTCGGTGGGTGCGGTGTGGACGTCGACGACGCGCTTGACCGTATCCACGATGTCGGTGAATCCGAGGCGACCCGCGTGGAATGCGAGGACGGCCACTTCGTTCGCCGCATTCATGACGGCCGGGAACGTTCCGCCCTGCGCGCCCACCGACTTGGCCAAGGCCACAGCGGGGAAGGCGACCTCGTCGAGCGGTTCGAAGGTCCACGTGTGCGCGGACGTCCAGTCGACGGCGGCCGTGACATGAGGCACGCGTCGCGGCCAGTCGAGACCGAGCGCGATGGGCAACTTCATGTCGGGCGGTGAGGCCTGAGCCAGAGTTGATCCGTCGACGAATTCCACCATGGAGTGAATCACGGACTGGGGATGCACGGTCACAGAAATGTCGGCGTAGTCGATGTCGAAGAGGAGGCTCGCCTCAATCACCTCGAGACCCTTATTCATGAGCGTGGCGGAGTTGGTGGTCACCATGAGTCCCATGTCCCACGTGGGATGTGCGAGTGCCTGCTGCGGTGTCACGTCGCGCAGTTCTTCTGGCGATCGGCCACGGAAGGGTCCGCCCGATGCCGTGAGTACCAGGCGTCGCACCTCACCGTGCGTGCCCGAGACAAGACACTGCGCGATGGCGGAGTGTTCGCTGTCTACCGGAACAATTTGCCCCGGTGCGGCGGCCTCCGTGACCAGCGATCCACCAATAATCAAACTTTCCTTGTTGGCCAGCGCCAGCGTCATGCCGCGCTCGAGCGTGGCGAGCGTGGGGCCAAGCCCGACAGCGCCGGTCATGCCGTTGAGAACCACGTCGGCATCCACCGCCCGCACGAGATCTTCGGACGCGTCGGCGCCCAGCGCCGTGTGTGTCACGCCATAGGCCCGCGCTTGCTCGGCCAGTAACTCGGCCTGCGTTCCCGCAGAGAGGCCCACCACCTGAAAGCGATCGGGGTTTGCCGAAATCACCTCGAGCGCTTGCGTGCCAATGGAACCGGTGGAACCCAGAATGATGACGCGGCGCACGGTACTTATCTTTGCACCCCCATGCAGCATGTCGGGCTCCTAGAATTGCTGTATGACGACAACAGCGCAGAGCCCGGCCCCCATCACGCAAGAACGGTTGATTCGCACGGCGATTCCCGGCCCCCAGTCACAGGCCATGCACGCCCGTCGCGCCGAGGTCATTCCTCCCGGTGTGGGCGCCGCCCTTCCGGTGTACGTCGCCGCCGCCCACGAGTCAATCGTGGTGGACATCGACGGCAATCAGTTCATCGACTTCGCTTCGGGAATTGGCGTGACCACGATTGGTCACACCGACGATGCCGTGGTGGCCGCGGTCGCGGAACAGGCAGCGCTGTTCACTCACACGTGCTTCACCGTGACCCCCTACGAGGGATACGTGCGCGTTGCCGAACTTCTTGCTCAGCACACTCCTGGAACCCACGCCAAGCGCACCATGCTGTGCAACTCGGGCGCCGAGGCCGTGGAAAACGCGGTCAAGATTGCCCGCAAGTACACCGGCAAGAACGCGATCGGCGTTCTTGACCACGCGTACCACGGTCGTACGAACATGACAATGGCCATGAATTTCAAGAACAGCCCCTACGCCACGGGCTTCGGCTCGCTGGGAACATCAGTGTTCCGGGCGCCCAACTCGTACCCGTATCAGGATGGGCTCTCGGGTGAAGAAGCCGCCGAGCGGACCATTTGGTACTTCGAGAAGCAGGTCGGCGCTGCCGACCTCGCGGCCATCTTTGCCGAGCCCATCCAGGGCGAGGGCGGATTCATGGTTCCCGCCGAGGGCTACCTCACCCTGCTTCAGGAGTGGTGCCACAAGAACAACGTGGTCTTCGTTGCCGACGAGGTGCAGAGCGGCATGGCTCGTTCGGGCACCTACTTCGCCTCGGAAGGACTGGGACTCGTCCCCGACCTGATGACCGTAGCCAAGGGCATCGCCGGCGGAATGCCGCTGGCCGGCGTTGTTGGCCGCGCCGACATCATGGACGCCGCTCACCCCGGCGGACTCGGTGGAACGTTTGGCGGAAACCCCGTCTCCTGCGCGGCATCCGTCGCGGTGTTCGACCAGATTGAACGACTCCACCTGCTCGGCGAGGCCAAGCGAGTTGAGAAGACACTGACCGCCGGCCTGACCGCCCTGCAGAAGAAGTACCCGCTGATTGGCGAGGTCCGCGGACGCGGCGCCATGATTGCCATCGAGCTGGTGATCCCCGGCACCAAGAAGCCCGACGCCGCTGCCGTGAAGCACGTCGTCGACCATGGGTTCCAGAACGGATTGCTTTTGCTCAACGCTGGCACGAACTACAACGTTCTACGCTTCCTCCCCAATGTGCGCATGACCGATGAGCTCATTAACGACGCCATGAGCGTGCTCGACGACGCTTTCGCCAGTTACACGAAGTGACGAGACTCTCGTGCGCATCGGCGTTCCGGCTGAGGTAAAGAACAACGAGTTCCGCGTTGCGCTGACGCCGAGTGGTGTTCACGACCTGGTCGCCCGGGGTCACGAGGTTATCGTTCAATCCGGTGCCGGCCGAGGCTCCAGCCTGACCGATGCCGACTTCGTGGCAGCCGGTGCTCGGGTGATCGAGTCGGCGAGCGACGTATGGGCGAGCGCCGAGCTCGTGCTCAAAGTGAAAGAGCCACAGCCCGAGGAATTCGCGCACCTGCGTGAAGACCTCGTGTTGTTTACCTATCTGCACCTGGCGGCCGAGCCCGACCTCACGCGCGCGCTGTGTGATGCCCACACCACATCCATTGCTTACGAAACCGTGCAGGCGGCCAACGGCACACTTCCGCTCCTCGCCCCGATGAGTGAGGTTGCCGGACGACTTGCTCCCCTC
This sequence comes from uncultured Microbacteriaceae bacterium, assembly GCA_903907615.1. Taxonomy (GTDB): domain Bacteria; phylum Actinomycetota; class Actinomycetes; order Actinomycetales; family Microbacteriaceae; genus UBA963. The sequence goes on from CAIVOR010000369.1 coordinate 7,256, forward strand.
GTGGGCGCGCACGCCATGATGGCACCGCAGGGCGGCCCGGGTCTGCTGGTCTCCGGAGTGCCGGGTACCCACGCCGCACACGTGGTAGTTCTCGGCGGCGGTGTCGCCGGAACGAACGCCATCCAGATGGCCGTCGGAATGGGCGCCCAGGTGACCGTACTCGATACCAATCTGTCGCGATTGGCCCAGCTCGATCTCGCCTTTCATGGTCGCGTGAACACGATCGCGTCGAATGCCCTTGAGATTGACCGCGCAGTCTGTGCGGCCGATCTCGTGGTGGGAGCCGTACTCATCGCCGGAGCAAAAGCACCCAAGCTCGTCTCGAACGAACTCGTCTCACGCATGAAGCCGGGAAGTGTCCTTGTCGACATCGCTGTGGACCAGGGCGGATGCTTTGCGGACACGCACGCGACGACGCACGCCGACCCCACGTTCGCCGTGCACGGATCCATCTTTTACTGTGTCGCCAACATGCCAGGCGCTGTGCCCCACACCTCTACCTATGCCCTGACGAACGCCACCCTGCCGTTCGTGCGTCGGGTGGCTGACCTCGGGTGGCGGGATGCGCTCAGTGGCGACGCGACCTTGCGGGCCGGTCTCAACACGTGGGCCGGTCAGGTCACGAACGCGGGCGTCGCCGAAGCACACGACATGGCCCTCACCCCGCTGACCGACGTCTTCGCTTAGCGGTCCATCACACACGTCGGTGGCAGTGCCGCGCGTTTCACGGTGTCATCCGCCTCGAGCACGACGACACCGTTTTTCAGGGGCGGCGGAATGAGGCGTGGATCCCGCCCCACATAACGGGCGGCCAAGCGGGACACACCATGCCACACCACGGGTTCGACCCTGAGGCGTCGGCGCAAGTCCTCGGAAACCGAGAGAGCCTGGTCCGACGTGAGGACATCTAAGGTTGGCGCGTCGTCGCCCGCACGGGTGACGTCAGTCCACACCTCAGGATTCTCGGTGACGACCACGGCTCGCCTTCCCGCGAGGACGTCGCCCAGTGCGAGGAGGTCGGGGTTTCTCTCGTCATCAGCGCCCTGGCCCGTGCCGCGAACCCCATCGTCGTCATGCTCCGACTTTTCCTCGACGGGGCGCAAAACCTGGACCGTGTCTCCGTCGAGCAGTCCTCGACCGGGTATTCGCGTGTCGAAAGTGAGGCGCGTGCTCACGTGGCGCACAATCGGGCTGAGCCGCGCCTCATCCGTCGACGCCGAGAACGCGATGAACGTTCCGCGGCGAGGTCCGTCACGCGCGATGGTCTCGAGTGCCGAAATGAGGTCGTCACCGTACTCGTCGGGAGTGTCCCGAAGAATGGCATCCAGTCCGTCAACGACGATCAACGCCGCCGGCACTCCCGCAGCACCTTTCAGGCGTCGGGCCACGGATGTCAGCACGTCCCACGCGAGCGCGGGGTGGCGAGGCACAACGACCGTCGACAACGTGCTTCTCCCTAGGTGGTCGAGCAGAGTGGACTTGCCGGAACGCGGACCGCCCACCACCGCGAGCGATCCGTCGCGAGTCGGAGAGTAATCCAGTGCCAACCATCGCGTCGTGCGCACGTCTTGCCGAAGTCCCAGGCGGACGACCTCGGGGGCGAGAGCGTTGTGATCGAGACTGTCGGCCATGGTCCGATCCGACAGAGTGCGAGGAAGCTCAGGCCACCACAGACGCCATGCGTTCGGGCGTTCGGCCTCACTCCCCCTGCCGACGGGAACATCTCCCTCGCCTGCACGGACGCACATCTCGGTCGCGCGCGCGAGTGTGCGGGCATCCGCACAAACCGGCAACACCCGTTCCACCTCACCCGCGCGCCGGCGGAGCAACAGCTGTCGTTCGGAAGGTTTGCCGACTGACTGCGGATGCGGCAGGGAAACTCCCAGGAGGTATCTCGCATCGTCGTCGCCCACCGGCGTCAGGCACAGTCGCGTCTGTGCGTTGACGATGAGGTCATCGCTAAAGGCACCGGCGGCCCGCTGGGAGGCCAGCGCAAGATGCACCCCGAGTGCTCGGCCGTGGGCGGCCACGTCGGCCATGATGCGCCGGGCATCCGGTACCTGCTCGCAGAGCGCGCGATACTCGTCGACGACGATCAGCAGGCGCGGGAGGGCGCGGTCGGCGGGAACGTGGGCGATGTCAGTGCGGCCGCTCTCGCGAAGCAGCTGTTCCCGCCTCTCCATGTCGACGCGGATTCCCGAGAGAGCGCGTAGTACGTCGTCGCCGTCGAGATCGGTCGTGATGCCCGCAGAGTGCGGGAGGCCGGCCACGCGGACAAATCCCCCGCCGCCCTTGAAGTCAATGACCGCAAACCGAAAGCGCGCGGGGTCCTGCCGGGCCGCCATGGTGGCGATGAGCGCCACCAGAGTCTCTGTCTTTCCGCTACCCGTTGCTCCGGCGATGAGAAAGTGCGGGCCGTCGTGCTCGAGGCTCAGGGTGACGCCAACCGGACCGCTCACGTCATCCCGCCACCCCACGATTCCCGACACGTCACGAGTGGCGTCCGGGGTCAGGTCACCGGTTGATCCGGCGGCATGTGTCCGGCACAGGTCATCGAGGGTGGGCGGCGCGTACCGCACGCTGTGGACGCGGGAGAGTTCGCGCCGGACAGCTGTGGCGTGGGCATCCGACAATTCGTCAAGAAGCACAGGCACAACATCGAGGGGCGTGCGCACATCGGTCAGGGTGGCCCAGCCGTCGTCGGCAAGGGTCACCGTGAGGGTGGTACTCGACGGAATCTCCGACATGTTGCGAACGGACGTGACCTCGTCACGTCGGCCCCCACCGGAATGCCACGCGCAAACGAGCGAGAGTGATCGGGATGCTCGGGCTGCGGCTGCCGATTCGCCGATAACGCACAGTCGCGAATCGAGCGGAACGAGGACAGGACGTTTGTCGCGATCAAGCCCGACGCGCACGTGTTGCGGTGACGCGGTGCGGACTGTCTCAGGACGATGGCCGCTGTCGAGCAGATCGGCGAGGCTCGGGTGCTGACGGCGGGCCTTCGTCGCCTCGCGCTCGAGTTCTTCCCTCCGTTGGGCCTCGCCCTGATCCGCCACCCGCTGCGCCTCCTCGGCGGCGGTGCGGCGCGCCGCTGCGGTCTGGCGTCGCGCATCCAGCAGGGATGCCCCCATCGCGAGGGGCCCCATCAGAGCAAACAGCATCATGACCGGCGATGACGCCACGAGCCACATGACGAGGGCAAAGCCCAGCGGCACCAGCAAAGAGAAGAGGGGAAGCGATGTGTGGTTCGGGAGTCGGCTCCGTGAACGCTGTTGCCTCATCCATCGAGATGACCACGTTGTCGGTGTTCGCCGCGTCAGGTATCCACACACGCGGGCGCGTCGACCGCGTCGGCGGGCTACTCAATCGTGAAGGATTGGTCTCCCATACCGACGGTCGCCCCCGGCGTCAGAATCACACGCTCCTGCGGTGCCAGGCGCTCTGCGGCAATCCCGGGCATGCTCACCACCGTGCCGTTGGCGCTTGCGAGGTCGGTCACCAACAGGCCTTCGGGCCGGGCCTCAACCTGCAGGTGCGTTTTCGACACGGTCTTCGAGGGGTCATTCACGACGATGAGGTGATCCCACGTATCGCCCGCGGATGCCACGGGCATGCGCCCGATGAGGCCGCGGCCCACCACCTGTGCGCGTTCGCCCGTGCTGAAAACAAGCGTGTAGGGGCGGACCGTGCGTGTCGGCTCCAGAGCGACCGTTTCCGAGACGACAGGGTCGTAGAGGACGTCCTCGGTCGGAATCTCGACGGGGGCACTCATCTCAGGGGCACTCACGTCAGGAATGATCGCCTCAGGGACAATCACCTCGGGGACAAGCGCATCGACAACAGCGGAGGCCGGAGGCGCGACGGTCGGAGAGCTGGTTCTCTGCGGGGCGCCGAACTCGGGAACGCTCGAACCGCACTCGCCACAGAAATAGGCTCCCTCGGGAAGGGCTTCTCCGCACACGTCGCACGTGCCTTGCTCGGTGTCCATGGTGTCCATGTTAGTTAGCGACGGCGTATGAGCGACCACACCGCCAGCCGACGCATGAGTTTCTGTCGACGCGTCAGGCCCGTCATCAATTCGTTCTCGATGTCCTCGACCACCAACCACGCCGTGCGGGCATCGGACGCCACCAGAGCGTCAGCCGAGTATTCGGCGCGGTCGATCACGAAGGCCAACGCAGGGGCATCCCGCACCGACACTCGTGACGCGAGTTCACGGTTCGTAGTGGCGGGCGTCACGGCCAGTCGAGCATCCGTGAGAACATCCGCGACTTGATCTCGAGCACCCAAGACTCGCTTGCGCGCATCGGGTGCCGTGAGGCGACGGCGGCGACGCGAAGCTTTCGCGGCAACGATGGCGACAGGAGGGAGCAGGATGACCGCGGCAACGACCGCGAGCCACACCACAACTTCCAGGATGGCGCGGAGGATGAGCCACACCGGATCCGGTTCCTGCGTGTCTGCTTCCTCGTCGGACTGTGGCGCCTGCGCGCCCCGAATCTGAGACACGTCCGCCGGGGGCGGGTCAACGACGGACTGGGGTGGCGAGACGCGGTTGGGGTCGTCCGGCGGCGTGTCAGGAATGGGCCGAACGTCCGGCACGGGGTCAATGGCTAACCAGCCGGTGCTCGTATTGGCCTCGACCCACGCGCGGAGGTCCGACCCGGTCACCTCGGTGGCACCCTCCGGCACGACAAAACCCACCACGACGCGTGCAGGGAAACCCACCTGCTGGGCGAGAAGGGCGGCCGCCACCGAGTACTGCTCCTCATCACCAATCATGAGCTTGTCGGTCAGCAGGGACGTGATGCGCTCGGAGGAGTGACCGCTTCGCGATGGTGCCTCGCCCACGCCACCGTGGCTGACATAACCGTTCTCGACGAGTGACCCGAGCACAGCGACCAACCGCTCCCCCGGTTCCGCCGTTGCGTCGCTGTGCGCGCTCACGTAGGCCTGCACGCCCGCGGGTTGGTCACTGACGACCGTGCGCTCGGTGCCCGGCGTTGCGGTGCTCAGATTGGCAAGATCCGTGGGGATCAGCCCAGGGCCCGACGCGCGGTAAACGAGACCCTGGGAGAGCCCGTTAAGGTCGATGGCCGTCTGCGCGGCGGGGCTGTAGTACAGCGAACCGATTCCCGAACCAGTGGTTTGCAATCCGGCAAGATCACCGCGCAGCGGCAACCACGGCCCCGTGAGCTGCTGAATCGTGATGGTGGCCGCCTCGCCGGCCACGTCGTCGGCGAGAGCAAACCCGGACTGCCGCGTAAAGTCGCCGTCGGGGGTCCACACGGAGTAGGTGACCCCGTCGTAACGCGAGAGTGTTGCGAGCGTGAGCATCTCACCCGACTTACCCTCAGACAGCCCGAACATCGGCGTCTCCGAGAGGTCACCGACGGCGTAAGCGCGAAAGGCCGAGAGTGGCGAGGGAAGCGACGCTTCGTCAAGCACGGGTGATACGCGAGAACGCCACACATCGGGTGTGGTCGTCACGGCGAGCCCCACGCCCACCCCGACCGCTACGGCGACAAGGGTGACGCTTGCAGCGATCGCTTTTCGCGCGGCACGACCGGGCGTGCTCACGAACAGTGCCACGAGAATCACGACGACCATGGCGACGCCCGACATCACCGCAAAGTCGGCATTTGCTGGGCCCAGCCAGATGGCGACGCACATGACGGCGATGCCGGGCAACAGGGACAGCACGCGGCGCGAGACAACCCGCGACAGAAGAACGGCCAACGCGGAGCCGACGAGAGCCAGCATGAACACCGGCACGAGCAGCGCGCCGAACGACCCGACGGGCGGACTGATGGTGACGATCTGCTTCCAGCCGTCGACGGCACCGAATAGCAATGCTCGTTCGCCGCCGAGCGTGGGGACAATGCCCCACAGAGCCTGCTGCGGCACGGCGGCGGGGACGCCCACCACGACAAACACCACAATCAGGCCAATCGGAAGAATCCACCACGGCCAGCGGCGGCGGACGACAAGCGCCGACACCAGGGCACCGAGGACGGTGCCCACAACAATCGCCACCACAAACTCGGGCGTCTGAAAGACGGGCCACAGCGGAGTGAGTCCGAGCGCCACGGCGAGAACCGCAATCACGGGCATCATGCGGTGGCTCGATTTCGGGACAGCAACTTTGTCAGGTCATCGAGACGACCCACCGTGCCCACGGTCAAGCGACCGGAGGAACGCAAACGCGGCGCAGACTCGACGTCGCAGCGAAGTGCGACCACCTCAACACCCGCGCCGAAGGGCAGCGAAGCCTGTTCGATATCAGAGAATCCGGCCACAGAGCCGGTGACGGCGAAGACCACCGAGACGTCGGTCGCCACTCCGGCCGCCAGCGGCGTGAGGCCGCCCATGGGCAGACTAGAAGCGGTGAGCGTGATTCCCGCCACGTCATCGAGGAGTCTGGCCGGTGACACGCTCGTGAGAACATCCATAGTTTCTTCGTTCTGCAGGTTGGCGCGCCCCGCGCGTACCGGCCGGGCGACCACGCTCGACCGGGAAACAACGAACATCACGTCACGACTGTCGCGGAGCGCCCGCACACCGAGCGACGCCGCCGTCGATACGGCCAGCTCGAATTCAACGTCGTCGACATAAGCCTCACGCCGCGTGTCGAGCAAGATCAGCATGCGCGAGCGTCGGGTCTGCTCATACTGGCGAATCATGAAACGTCCGGTCTTGGCGCTCGACTTCCAGTGGATGTGTCGACGGTCGTCGCCGGGCACGTACTCGCGAAGCGCGTGGAACGACAGGTCCGAGTCGGTCAGGTCGCGGGACGCTTCTCCCTCGAGGTCGCGCACAAATCCGGCGCTCAGGGGCGGCAATGTGGCGGTGTCGGGATGCACCACAACCTTGGCCGTGCCGGGAAGCGTGACCGAACGGCGATAGAGGCCAAAGGGGTCGCGCCGGACCACGGAGACCGGACCGACGGGAATTACCGTTCGTCGAGGGGCCTCCACCACGAGCAGGGTCTCGTGAGTCACGCCAACGGACAGGCGTGGCACGCGCTCGGTGCGGGTGCCCGAGCCCACCGGAATGTCGAGGTCGGTGCCGGATGACGTGCGCCGCGTTTCATTGGTGAGTCGCAGCCTGACCTCAGCGGATGTGCCCGGAACGACCCGGATCACGCTGGCAGCGAATGACACCGACAGCAGTGCGCGCCGGCGGAGAACGGTCAGGCCGAGAAGAGCCACCAGCCCGAGCGCGCAACCCAGCATGAGCGGTTCCCGCCACCCCAAGGTCACGCCCATCACGAGGCACACGACGATGACCGGCCAGACAACCCAGCCGGTAACCGTCACCCACCTCAGAGACATGTTGTGCGCTTTCGTTGTACTACGCCTGGCGGACCGGAGTGTCGATCAAAATTTGGCTCATCACGCTCGTGGCGGTGATGCCGTCGAACTCCGCTTCGGCGTCGAGGACGAGGCGGTGGGCAAACACGGCATCCGCCAGATCCTTCACGTCGTCGGGAGTGACGAAGAGTCGACCGGCAGAGATGGCAGCGACGCGCGCGGCTCGCGTGAGCGCTAGGGCACCGCGAACGCTCACGCCCAGGCGCACCTCCGGAGCGGACCGCGTCGCCTCGGTGAGCCGCGTGATGTAGTCGAGCACCTCGGGGGCCACGTGAATGCCCTCGGCGAGAGCCGCCATCTTGGTGACCATGTCGGCCGTCACGATGGGTTCGACATCGGCGACCGCTCGCGCCGACCGCGACGCCAAGATGTTGACCGTGGCCGCGTGATCCGGGTAGCCGAGCGAGGTCTTCATGATGAAGCGATCGAGCTGCGCTTCGGGGAGTCGGTAGGTTCCCGCCTGTTCGATGGGGTTCTGTGTGGCAACCACCATGAACACCTCGCCAACCTCGTGCGTGACGCCGTCAACCGTGACGCGGCGCTCCTCCATGACCTCGAGCAGCGCTGACTGTGTCTTGGGGCTTGCGCGGTTGATCTCGTCCGCGAGCACGATGTTGGCAAAAATGGGGCCCTCGTGAAAGGTGAAGCTGCCCTTCTTCTGATCGAAGATGCTGACGCCCGTGATGTCTCCGGGGAGCAGGTCGGGCGTGAACTGGATGCGCGCGTGGGACCCGCGCACGCTCTGTGCCATGGCACGCGCGAGCGAGGTCTTTCCCGTACCGGGAAAGTCCTCAATGAGCAGGTGGCCCTGACTGAACATCGCCACAAACGCCAGGCGGATGACGCGCGCTTTGCCAACAACAACCTGGTCGACATTGTCGACCAATCGCTCAAAGACGCTCGCAAAGCCGGCGGCCTGCTCTTCGGTGACGGGGGACGGAGTCTCATTCTTTGCCATGGTGCATATTCTCTTCTGCTGAGGGCGGTTATCCGCCGAAGGTGGGTACGGGAACAATGGTCGACCCGCCGGGGGCGCCGCAGACGCCCTCGGCGGTGCAACCGCGAACGGTGATGGTGAAGGGGTCGGTCAGGTCGAGCGTGACGGCGTCGTAGATAAACGAACCGCTCGTGGTGACATCAGGAATGAGATCAACCCACGTCGACCCCACAAGAACCTGCCACGTGGCCACCAGAGCGGCAGCGCTGTCAACCGTGGGAGTCACGACCGTAATGCGTGTGGTGGTCGCGTCAACGGCGGTGAGACTCGCCGAGTCATAGGACGCCGTCCCCGGTGCGGTGGTCACCGTCACACTCGTGACGTCGCCCGCGCATCCCCAGGGAGTCACAGCGTAGACGGCAAACCAATAGGTGCCGTCGGCGAGGGTGGTAGCGTCGCTCCACGACGTCGACGTGGTCGAGTCGGTGGCGCCGGTGACGGGATCTGCGGGACACGTGGCCGACATCTCGCTCGAACTGCGCCACACGTAGTACGTGGGGGCATCGGGTGAGCCGCGTCGGTCGGCCGCCGACCAGGACAGGTTGAGGCCGGAGGCGTCAACACTCAGGCCGCCGCCCCACACCGGCGGACCGGCGGCGGTCACCGTGGCCGACGTTTGCCAATTCCAGTCGAAGGTGTCGGAGTCGTTGACGGCCGCCACACGCACCGAATATGCGGCGCCGGCCCGACCCCAGAAAGTGGGAATCGACGTGTCGTTGGCCGCCGCACGCAGGTCGGCCACCAGTCCGCCATCCTCGTAAATCTCGACCCGGTAGCCGCTCACGGGGCTGGCTCCCGCGGGAGCCGTGACGGCCGACCAGGAGACATCGATACCGCCGCCGGCCGGATGCGCACTCGTGAAGGCAACGACGGAAGCGGTCACCTCGGCGGGTGCGGGCGGAGAACGATCTGCCCCGAGCGGTTCACTCCAGGGACTCGGTGCCGACGAACCGACGGCATTGACCGCGACCACCTGGAATCGATATTTGGCGCCGGTCGGCAATCCGTCCAGTGTGCACACGGTGGCCGCACAGGTGTGCGTGTACCCGCCATCGCTCGTCACGATGTAGTCGCTGATCGGAGAGTTATTGCCCGCGGGTGCCGCCCAGCTGAGCGTCAGCTCGCCGTTCACGAATCCGGCCGCGCGCACGGGCGTGGTGGGGGCATCCGGGACATCCTGAATGGCAATCGTAATCACGCCCCACGCGTAACGGTCGGGATCATCCGTGGCATCGGCCACTTCATATTGGAGCGTGACGTCGGCCGCCCGAGCCGACTCCGCAACGACCACATTCAGGCGCGACTTGTCCGGTGAGGGAAGTACCGTCACGCCCTCGGGGAGGTCGGCGGCGTCGGTTCCGCGGACGGCGATGACACGCAGGGGCGTTTTGGGGAAGGGGTTGCTCGCTTGGTCGTTTGCAAGGACATCGACCTCAACGGAGGATCCGCGGCGCACGGTGGCGGTGTCCGCCTGCGGCACGGGCAGCGGTCGCGTGGACGGGACAATCGTGATGAGCACGGTTCCCGCCTTTCCCTGGTTTTCCGCGTCGGAGGGGGTGACCTCGAGCGCGAGGCGTGATCCCTTAGCCACGCCGGGGGCGGCCGTGATGGTCAGCTCCGTACCCTCGACGACGGTTGTGATTCCGTCGGTGTTTCCCCGCAACGCGAACGAGAGCTCCCCCACGTTCTTGGCATAGGGATAGCGCGTGATTTTGACCAGATCAATCTTCTTGGTCGAGTCGGGTTCAAGGTCAATCTGCGTATCCTGCAGAATCGGCGGTTGGTTTCCGCGGGGCGTCACCTGGATGGGCAGCACAATCACCGCGCGACGACCGTTGGGGTCGTCGGCGCTGGATCCGTCGGTGACCTCAAACGACAGCGACGCCGGGCCGAAGTAAAGATTCTCACTGGTGAACTCAATGGTGCGATCGTCGACGGCCAGTGCGTCACCGTTGGCGTGGGTCGCACGAACCGTGTCGGTGGAGGTCAGTCGAACCTGCTTTCCCCCGGCGGCCGTCACGTAATCATTGATGTTGATGCGCACGGTTTGCTCACTCTGCACCGAAATCGGTTTGGTCCCGAGCTTGACCTGCGGTCGAGCGTCATCCGTGCCGGGAACCCAGACGAACGCGTAGGAGACAATCGTGGGGTCGTCCGGGTGAGTGACGCTGAACGGAATAACCTGCGATTTTTCACCGACCGTGACTCGAATCTTGCTGCCCGACTCCACCCTCGCGTTACCCGGATATCCGGGCACGATGCTCGGCGTCAGCGTGCGAATATCGCCATCGGCCCAGAAACCGTTGGCGAGGACATCCACAACAACCTCGCCGCGCGTGAGAATCTCGCTGAGCGCCACCACGCTATCGCTGAGCACGGGTGCGTTGAGCGGCGCGTCAGCGCGCACATCGAGGGTGATGAAGCTCGAGGCCGTGCCGGCCACATCGTTGGCGATTTCGTAGATCAGGCCGTATGTGCCCGGGGTGTCGGGGACCGTGATGTGCACCTGATTGGCCACAATCGTTGCGGTGACGTCGGGCGTCGTGGGCTCAACGGACGTCACCGTCAACGTACGACGCGCCGGATCGCTGTCGTTTGCCAGCGGGTCAACCACGATGGTGCGACCCGGACGGACGACCACGGTGTCGGGCGCGGCGGAGGGCGAACTGGAGCCGGTCGACTCGGTGGCGATGCCCACGCGGATTGTGCCGCTGGCTTCCGCACCGAAGCCGTCCATCACGGAATACTCAAACACGTCGGTCTCGCTGGCGTAGGGACCCGCCTCGTACTCGATCCACTCAGCGCCCACCGAGGTCACGGCCCCCTTGGTGGGGTTTGACGCGAGACCGGCCAGTTGAACGTTGTCGCCGTCGGGATCAGCCTTGCCCAGGGGAACCGGAATCCGCACGGTTGTTCCGGCGACCACGCGGGCCGTGATTGTGGGGGGCTGCGGGGCACGGTTACTCGCGGCGTCTCGAGGGCGGACCGTGATACTCACCACGCCAGTGGCCCATGCGCCGTTATCGGCGATCACGCGATAAGCGGCCGAGTAGGTGCCCGCTTCCGTCGGAGCAAGGTAACGCAGCTGGTTTGTCGTCGCGAACAGGAGGCCGGCACCCTCCGGTACCTGCTGGTCGAGCTGTGGCGCGAGGGTAAGCACACCCCCCGACGGGTGTATGTCGTTGGCGAGCACGGGGATGTCCACCACGCCTCCCGCCCGGACCGTTGCGGAATCGGGCACCGCGATCGGAGGAAGAGCCATGGTGGGCGCGATCGCTTCGACGACCGCAACCTGCCCCTCGGCGGTGGCGACACCGTTTGTGACCCGATACGAAATGGTGTGCACTCCGGTCAGCGGGCGCAGGAGCGTGACCCGAATCAGGTGGTAGTCCACCACCTCGGCCCGAACGTCGGCGGTATTTCCCCCCGCACTGAGACCCGTGACCACGAGCACGCCGCCCGCTGGATCGACGTCGGTGGCCGTCACATCAACGGTCCTCGTCTGTTGCAGGCCCACAACGATCTGGTGCGCGGCGGTGATCGGTACGGCGCTGGCGTTGGGTCGCTCCACCACATCAACGCGTACGAGACCCGAACCGTTGCTGCGCCCATCCGTCACGGCGTAGCTCACGTAGTAGGTGCCGATACGGGAGGGCGTCACACTAAACGTGAAGTCGTCAAAGTGCGGAACGATGTCCAGGCCAGAAACGCTGGGCACACCGGTCAGGGTGACGGCGCTCGCCCCGCCTCGGACGTGTTCAGCGGGGGAAATCGTGAGAGCCTCATCGGGATAAGCCATAACGGCAAAGGGGTCCGCGCGCACGGGAACCGCTGAACCGGGCTTGACCGCGACCGCCACCGAGCCGAATCCGCTGGCCACGCCATCGGACACCTCGAGATCAATCCGGACGGCGCTGCTCGAGGCACCGGAGTCGATATAGGAGAGCCGGCCACCGGGCGTGAAGCTCACGACACCGGCCGAACTCGTGGTCGCTTGGGCCAGATGGATCGGGTCTCCGTCCGGGTCCATCCAATCGCCCAGCACACTCAGTGTTGTCTGGCCGCCGGAAGCAACATCCGCTTCGGTCTGCCGTACCTGAACGGGAGCCGAGTTTTCTCCGTCGCTTCGCACGGTAACCGTCACAAATGCGCTCGCCTGCCCCCCGCGTCCGTCGTTGATTGTGTACGCAAACTCCACCGTTCCCGCCGCCTCGGGGGTCAAGAAAATGCGCACCGACGTTCGATCCGGCGCAACATCCACCGTTCCGGAAGTGGTGGGTACGGGCGATACGTCCGTGACCACGAGCACATCCCCGTTGGGATCGAAGTCGTTGAGGAGCACGGGAAGGAAAGAGATACGGCCGGGGCGAGCGCCAAACGCGTCGTCGCGGGCCACGGGCGGTTGCGGCTGCGGGTCGAGGGTTTCGGTACCCGAGTTATCGGCCACCACGGTTTGTTCGGTGTTCTGCTGGCTGAGGAGGTCATCCCAGTTGTCGATGAGGTGGACACCGTCTTGCAGCGTCCACGAGGCACCGGTCTGAACATCGTTGAGCGCCAGCACCCCGGCCCGCTCACGAATCTGCAGGGTGGCGCCCGTGGCCATCCCGTCGGCCTCAATGGTCACGGGATCCATGCCCGGACACTGCGTAAAGACGGCGCCCTGAGACCAGGCGGCAAAGAGGCAGCCGTCCTGCTCGCGCGGAGAAGCGGGCCGCCCCAGGGAGCCCTGGGTAAGGAGGGGCGTCACGCCACCGCCGAGCGACACCCGTGTCAACCCTCCCGTGAAAGCCACGATGGCGTCGGTGGCACTGCGCGATGGCTGGGCCAGCACGGCCTGATCGGGCGTGATGTCACTATCTGCCAGGTTCACCTGACGACCCGGGAGAAAGAGAGTGCCCGCAGTTGCGTCGAGTACCGCCCAGGCACTGCCCACCACTGTCACGCTCACCTGCTCCACCGAGAGCGGCGTCGGGAGGGAGACGGTCTGTGGAGCGGTCGCCTGCGAGACGTCGACGGTGGTGACCGTTGAGTCCTTCACGCTCACACCCACGAGCAGTCCATCGGGCTCCACGGCTATCTGTGACTTCGGACCCACGGAGAACCGCGCCGGAGTGCGGGCATCGAATGTCCCGATGGACTTGAGCGGCACCACCCACACATCACCGGTCTCGGTGGCGTGCATGACAACGAAATCGTTGATCAGTTGCACCTCGGTGGCGCCTGCGGGAAGTGCCACGGGCGTGAGGAGTGTGTTTGTGCGTTCATCGACCGGCGTGATGGTGTGCTTGGCATCGTTCACCAAAAAGACCGAGGACGGCGACTGCAGAACGTCGATGAGATCGGTCTGGGCGGGCACAATACTTCCGAGCTGCTGGATGCGTGTGTTGGCCCGACCCAATGCCTCGCGTTCTTGACTGGTCACCCACACGGCACCGTCGGTGGCCGTGACCCGGGCTGCCGAAAAACCGGAAGCAAGCACGATTCCGACGATGAGCGCAAGAACGGCCACCACGGACACCAGTGCCGGAACGAGACTCCGGAGGCGTCGTGTGGTCGAACCCGCCGCGCCGCTCACGCCCTACCTCGACGACGCCACGGTCGGCGCCGATCGGGAACAACGTTCGCGAGCTGTGTCTCCCCCCCCGTGGGATCAACGGCATCAAAGTAAAGGGGCACATCAATCTGTGTTTGCGAAATCCCCAATTCCGCTTCGATCGACTGAAGGTCGCGCGCCAGGGCCAAGGCCGACAGCGGGCGTGTCAGGGGGTCGGGTGACAGGCCGCGCTCGAGCAGTCGGCGCAGCGAATCGGGAACATCCACCCGATCGATGTCGGTCGGTTTGCCCTTGAGGATACGCCCGGCGATAACTCCAGGTGCGTTGTCGCGACCCGGGCGCTCGAACGGCGTGCGCTGAGCCAGCAACGAAAACAGCGTGGCGACCAACGAGAAAATGTCGGTGGCCACCGTTCCGGTCGTGTGCTGGGCGATAATTTCGGGAGCCGACCACGGCACGCTCAAGCCCTGTGCATCCCCGCGATCCGACGCGGCCACCGTGGCGGCGATGCCAAAGTCACTGAGCACCGAGTGCCCGTAGGTGGTGAACAGGATGTTGGCGGGCTTCACGTCGCGGTGGAGCACGTTGGCGCGGTGTGCGGTTTCCAACGCCGACGCCATCCGCACGCCCGTCCGCAGTACCTCAGCGACCGGGATTCGTGTCGTGCGGTAGGTGTCGCCGAAGCCCGACGGACAAAACTCCATCACGAGGTAGAGACGACCGTCAGCGGCCACCCCCGCGTCAAAGACCGTGAGGATGGCCGGATGCGTGCTCACGTGTGCCATAAGACGAGACTCGGCCACAAACATTTGAGTTGCCCGAGGATTTACTGCATCCGACAGCAGTACTTTCACCGCTACCTGGCGCCGAGGCAGATCCTGCTCGTAGAGAAAGACATCGGCAAAACCTCCCGAGCCGAGCGCACGCACGAACGAAAACCCGTTGAGAACCGGTGGATCCGTGGGAATGCGCCGAGACACGAGATTAGCCCATCTGACCGGGCGGAGTTACGGCGAGCACATCAATCACGATGACGGTGATGTTGTCGCGGCCACTGTTTCCCAGCGCGTGCTTCAGCAACTCGCTGGCGGCTTCGTCAGCGGTAGCCGTGGATTCGAGAAAATGCTCGATTCCCACATCGGTGATTTCCTTGGTGAGCCCATCGGAGCACAACAACAAGCGCGAGCCGGCGGAAACCGGCACCATGTCGACGTCGGGAATCGGTGGCTCCATCAGTCCCACGGCCCGTGTGATCACATTCGCATGCGGGTGGATGTCTGCTTCGTCGCGCGTAATGGAGCCGGCGTCGACCAGTTGCTGGACGACCGAGTGGTCACGCGTGAGTTGCTCCAGCTCACCGTCAACCAGGGCGTAGACGCGCGAATCCCCGATGTTGAAAACCGCCCACTCGAGTCCGCTCTTCGACAGCACCAAGGCAGCGCCCGTGACCGTGGTACCGGCCGAGCGCTGGTCATCGGTGACCTGTTTGCCCAGATCGTCGACGGCGCGTTCGAGGGCCGGCTGGATGTCGTCGATGCGGGCAAAACCGTCGCTGACGAGTTCCGCCAAGCGTGTGACGACGGCTCCACTCGCAAGATCACCGGCCGAATGTCCCCCCATGCCGTCGGCCACGGCAAACACCGGGCAGGCGACGACAAAGCTGTCCTCGTTAGCTGAGCGGTGCAGTCCGACATCGGTCGCCGCTGCCCACGAAATGGTGACCGTGGCGCCGGTAGCGGAATCGCGCACGGTGTGCCCCGTGGTGTTGACTCCGATGGCGGTCACGAACAGTCACTCCCCTAAAGATGAGATGCCCCCGCTGCGAGGCCTCAGGCGTGAGGTGCCGGTTCAGCGGGGATCACCATAATTCTACCGCTGTGCCCAAATTCCACGGTTGCCTCGCCGGTCGTCGTGTAGGTCTCTCGCGAACCGAGGCGTCGCGGAGTCTGGCCCGGCACGCGCACGCGTGTTCCGTTGGCCGACCCGAGGTCGGTCACGACGACGCCGAGCCCTACCTGCTCGAGCATCACATGCGACGCCGACACTTCCCGATCGTCGCTCGGCCACGAGAGCAGCAACACCCGGTCGTTGGGGCCCAACGGCGTGCGCGGAGCGCGCCCCAGCACGATGGGGCGGTGCAGCGTGAACTCCTGACCGCCGGGCTCACGCAGTCGCGCGCAGGCGTCCGGATTCGGCGCGCTCGAGACTCGGGACACCAGCGACACCTCGGACAGGTCATCAACGACGCGACCTCCGCCCGGGGATGCGCCCGCGAGGATTGTCGATTCCTCGATGATCACGGTGTCGTCCGGAGGACTCATCCGGGTCGATTCGGTGCTCAGTCGGGTCGCGTCATCCCACTCGTCGCCCACCATGTACCTACTTTATTGCGCGGCAGACTCCGCATGTTTATTTGCTTGCCATCACGGGGCTTGGCAGAATCAAGGGAAGCGGAACGGCCCCGCGACCCACGCAGGCCGACGGAGAAAAATGACCCTCGAGACCCACCACAGCGTTGCCCTCGATCACAACGGCGTTCTGAGCGGTGATTTTCGCCACGACAACGATGCCCTCCAGGCCAAGGCGCGTGACCACCTGTGGATGCACTTCACCCGTCAGTCCAACATGCACGAGATGGGCGTTCCCATCATCGTGCGCGGCGAGGGTCACACGATTTACGACACTCAGGGGCGTTCGTACATCGACGGACTCTCGGGTTTGTTCACCGTCAACGCGGGTCACGGACGCCGCCGCTTGGCGGAAGCCGCCGCACGGCAGATGGAAGAGCTCGCCTACTTCCCCATCTGGTCATACGCTCACCCGTCTGCCATCGAGCTTGCCGACCGCCTCGCCGACTACGCGCCCGGCGACCTGAACCGCGTCTTTTTTGCGACCGGCGGTGGTGAGGCGAACGAGACGGCGTGGAAGTTGGCCAAGCAGTATTGGAAGCTTCAGGGTAAGCCCCTGAAGACCAAAGTGATTGCCCGCGAAGTGGCGTATCACGGCACGCCTCAGGGTGCTCTATCCATCACCGGAATTCCGGCCATGAAGCAGATGTTCGAGCCCCTCGTGCCCTCGGCGCACCACGTTCCGAATACCGACTTCTATCGCGCCCCCGAGCACGGCGATGATCTGATCGCGTTCGGCCAGTGGGCTGCCAATCAGATCGAACAGGCCATTCTGAGCGAGGGGCCCGACACCGTGGCGGCGGTCTTCCTCGAGCCGGTGCAGAACGCGGGCGGATGCCTCACGCCACCGCCCGGCTACTTCCAGCGTGTTCGCGAAATTTGCGACAAGTACGAGGTGCTCCTCGTGAGCGACGAGGTCATCTGCGCGTTCGGACGCATCGGCAACATGTTTGCCTGCACCACCTATGACTTCGTGCCCGACATGATTACGTGCGCCAAGGCCATGACCAGCGGCTACTCCCCCATTGCCGCCACCATCATCTCCGACCGCATCTACGAGCCATTTAGCTCGGGCAAGGTCTCCTTCCCACACGGGTACACGTTTGCCGGCCATCCGGTGTCAGCCGCTGTTGCCCTGGCCAACCTCGACATCTTCGAGGAGGAAGACCTCAACGGCAACGTGCGTCGCAACAGCCCTCTTCTGCGCGCCGAGCTCGAGACGCTGCTGGACAACCCCATCGTGGGTGACGTGCGTGGCGACGGCTATTTCTTTGCCGTCGAGTTCGTCAAGGACAAGGCCACCAAGCAGACCTTCGATGCCGACGAGCGCGAACGCCTGCTGCGCGGCTTCCTGTCGACCGCCGTGTTCGATGCCGGTCTCTACTGTCGCGCCGACGACCGCGGAAACTCGGTCCTCACGATTGCGCCACCGCTCACGACCGGCCCCAAGGAGTTCGCCGAGATGCGCGAGATTCTGAGCGACGTTCTCACGCGCGCGCTCGAGGTCATTTAGCAACACCTTTTCATCACGTCGGCGTCGGCGACCGGGGGTCGTCGCGCAGCGGATGGTCGGGCAGGCACTTTCCCCCTCGTAGGCTGAGGGCATGTGGGGAAACAAGCACGAGTATCACCCGGGGGTTTTCGGCGAACGTGAGTCCGGCCGGCGGGCCGTCGCGGGCGGCATCGCTTTCGTGGCGATTGCCTGGCTGGTGGGCATCCTCGGGTCCCTCGCCACAATCGACAACGTCACCGGATGGTACGCGAGTGCGGAGAAGGCCCCGTGGACGCCGGCAAACGAGGTCTTTGGTCCGGTCTGGTTGATTCTGTACACGGTCATGGCGGTGGCGGCATGGCTGGTCTGGCGCGAACGAGGAAGCTACTTTCGTCGCACGGCATTGGTTCTTTACGTGGTTCAGCTCGTCATCAACGCCGTGTGGACGCCCGTCTTCTTTGGCGCCTACCCTCTCTTCGGTAGCGCCGCGCTGTGGTGGGGTCTCGTCATCATCCTGCTTCTTGACGTCATGATTTTGGTGACGATGATCGCGTTTTCGCGCGTCTCGCGGGTGGCGGCGTGGCTACTGGTTCCCTACTGGATTTGGGCGCTGTACGCCACGACACTCAATGCCTATCTCGCCGTAAACAACTAAAGGAATCCCCGACTCTCCCCATCTGGTCGGGACAGGGTGCAACCCAGTTCGTTGCCACGTAACCTTGGCGCATGACGAGTTCCGTTCACTTCCTCATCTCCTCATCGCCCGTCGGGCCCATCGAACTCACCGAGACGGATGGCGCGCTCACGGGAGTGCGGCTGCTCGGCGCTCATGGCTTGTCAGAGCATGGCTTGTCAGAGCATGGCTTGGGCGCGAGCGCGACCGACACACCACGCACGGCTCTCCTGCGTCGCGCTCAGAAACAACTCACCGAATACTTTGCGGGTCGACGTCACTCGTTCGATCTTCTGTTGGCCCCTCACGGCACGGAATTTCAGCGGGCCGTCTGGTCCCAGCTGTCGAATATTCCCTTTGGTGCCACGAGCACGTACGGCGCCATCGCCAGCGCCGTCGGTCAACCGCAGGCAGCGCGTGCCGTGGGTGGGGCCATCGGCGCCAATCCCCTGCCCATCGTCGTGCCGTGTCATCGCGTGCTCGCGGGCGATCGGCGACTCACCGGGTTTAGCGGTGGCGACGGCGTCCCCACCAAAGTGACACTACTCACCCTCGAAGGATGCGAGTTCCGCGCGTGAGCGCCCGCGAGACGAGTGCGCCCATCATCACGGGCGAGGACGGCCTGGGGCGCTGCTGGTGGGCGGAGTCGGGAAACGCCGAACTCCGTCGCTACCACGACGAGGAGTGGGGAGTACCGGTGCACAACGATCGCCTGCTGTTTGAGCACATCTGCCTCGAGGGCTTTCAGGCGGGCCTGAGTTGGTCCACCGTATTGAACAAACGTCCGGCCTTTCGTCGTCACTTTCACGATTTCGACATCTCTCGCGTCGCCCGACTTGGCTCACGCGACATTGACCGAATGATGGGCGACGCGGCCATCATCCGAAATCGGGCGAAGATCGAGGCCGCCATCGGAAACGCCGTAATCACCCGCGACCTCGTCGCGACCCAGCCGGGAGCGCTCGATGAACTCATTTGGAGCTTCGCACCGAAGCGGCGGGCCCGACGGCTGCGAACTCGAAGCGAGGTACCCGCCGTCACCCCCGAGGCCGAAGCGCTGAGCAAAGAACTCCGCAAACGCGGATTCCGATTCGTGGGGCCCACCACCATGTACGCACTCATGCAGTCGGCCGGTGTGGTCGATGACCACATTGCCGGATGTATGCGGAGCACGAACGGACGTTAGCTCGCGGTGAGCTCGCAAGGTCTGCTCAGACAGCCCGACGGACTACAGCGCCGCCGGTATCACCAGCGTGAGTTCGCTCTCTGCTGATCGCTCAAGCTCCCAGCCGTGGGACGGCGCCCACGCGAGAAGGGCATCCACCGTGGTCACCTCGCGCAACGCACCCGATTCCGCGAGTGACCGCACCAACTCCCCCTTGGCCTTCTTGTTGAAGTGATTGAGGGCCCTCATGTTCCCGCCAGCGTCACGCGTGACCACGCGCAAGAAATACACTTCTGAGCGCGGTCCATCGGGCGCCGGCGTCAGATCCACGTAGCCCTCGCTGCGCGCATCCAAAACCAGGCCCGACCACAGCTCAGGCAGCGCCGCCGTGGCTCGGCTCCACGTGCTCGTGAGTGAGGCCGGCAGCTTCGGCAGCCGAGAGTTGTGCGACAAACGATAAGCCGGAATCTGATCACCGGCCGCAATTGGCCCCCAGAGCGCCGACTGAATGACGACGTGTGCCATGAGGTCGCCACGCGCTCGCGAATCGAGGGTCAGGGTCGAGAGCCCGTCGAAGAGAACTCCCGTGTAGCGATCGATCGCGGGCAAAGTGGGCGATGTCAACAGGGTCCGATTGCGCTCCACCTCAAAGGCGAGTTTCGGCCCGAGCCTCAGCGTGGCCATACAGGTGGCCGCATTCTTCGCGAGGTGTCCGACCGCTGTGACAATGCGCTGGCGCGTGTCGGTCAGGCGATCGGCACACAGCAGGGAAGACAGGTCAACCGGGTGACCATCGCCACCGTCGCGCTTGGTCTCCGACGGTGGCAGTAAAACACGCATGCGTGGGTGAGAACTACTCCACAATTTCGGCGGCCGAAGCCACCACGGAAACGTTGTTGTTCTCGACCGACAGGAAACCGCCCTCGGCATTCGCCGTGATCTTGGATCCGTCTGCCGTCGTCACGCGTACATTGCCCGACGCCAAAATAGCCAGCATGGGCTCGTGACCGGGCAGAATACCAATCTCGCCCTCGACGGTCTTGGCGACAACCATGCTCGCCTCGCCCGACCACACGTCCCTGTCGGCAGAGACGACGCTCACCTGAAGTCCGGCAGCGGCCATTATTAGCCGTTCTCCTTCTGGATCTGAGCCCACTTCTCTTCAACGTCCGTGATGGGACCAACGTTGAAGAAGGCCTGCTCGGCCACGTGGTCGAAGTCACCCTTGCAAATGGCGTCGAACGACTCGATGGTGTCCTTGAGGGGAACGGTGGAACCCTCCACGCCCGTGAACTTCTTGGCCATGTAGGTGTTCTGCGACAGGAACTGCTGGATGCGACGGGCACGCGACACGGTGACCTTGTCTTCTTCCGAGAGCTCGTCGACACCGAGGATGGCGATGATCTCCTGGAGTTCCTTGTTCTTCTGCAGGATCGACTTGACCGTGGTGGCCACGCGGTAGTGGTCCTCGCCCAAGTAGCGGGGGTCGAGGATACGACTCGTCGAGGTCAGCGGGTCCACAGCCGGGTAGAGACCACGCGAGGCAATCTCACGCGAGAGCTCCGTGGTGGCGTCGAGGTGGGCAAATGTGGTTGCCGGAGCCGGGTCGGTGTAGTCATCGGCAGGCACGTAGATGGCCTGCAGCGACGTAATCGAGTGACCGCGCGTTGAGGTGATGCGCTCCTGGAGGAGACCCATCTCGTCGGCGAGGTTGGGCTGGTAACCCACGGCCGACGGCATGCGACCCAGCAGGGTCGACACCTCGGAACCGGCCTGCGTAAAGCGGAAGATGTTGTCGATGAACAACAGCACGTCCTGCTTCTGCACGTCACGGAAGTACTCGGCCATGGTCAGCGCCGACAGGGCGACGCGAAGACGCGTTCCCGGCGGCTCATCCATCTGGCCGAAGACGAGGGCGGTCTTGTCGAATACACCGGCTTCTTCCATCTCGTGAATGAGGTCGTTACCCTCACGGGTACGCTCACCCACACCGGCGAATACCGACACACCACCGTGGTCCTGGGCCACGCGCTGAATCATTTCCTGAATCAGAACGGTCTTGCCCACACCGGCACCACCGAAGAGGCCGATCTTTCCACCCTGCACGTAGGGCGTGAGGAGGTCGATGACCTTGATACCGGTTTCGAAGAGCTGCGTCTTGGACTCGAGCTGGTCGAAGGGGGGCGGGTCGCGGTGAATCGGCCAGCGCTCCTTGATGTCAAACTTCTGACCGGGGGCGCCGTTGAGGATGTCGCCCGTCACGTTGAACACCTTGCCCTTGGTGATGTCACCCACGGGAACAGAAATCGGAGCGCCCGTGTCGCGCACTTCCTGACCGCGCACCAGACCGTCGGTGGGCTTGAGGGCAATCGCGCGGACCACGTCATCACCGAGGTGCTGGGCAACCTCTAGCGTCAGCTTGGTGGTTTCCTTGCCGATGACGATGTCGGTCTCCAGGGCGTTGTAGATGCCCGGAATCGCGTCGTGCGGGAACTCAATGTCAACAACCGGACCCGTCACACGGGCGATACGGCCCACACCGGTCTGAGTTGCCTTTTTTGTTGCAGTAGCCATTGGGTTTCTTCTCTCTTGCGTTGACTAAATCGTCGTCGGGGATGTGTTACTTGGCGTCGGACAGCGCGTCTGCGCCACCGACAATTTCGGAAATCTGTTGCGTAATCTCTGATTGACGTGCGTTGTTGGCGAGGCGGGTGTACTCGCGGATGAGCTTGTCGGCGTTGTCCGAAGCCGACTTCATGGCGCGCTGGCGGCTCGCGTGCTCCGAAGCCGCCGATTGCAGCATGGCGTTGTAAATGCGGCTCTCGATGTAGACCGGCAGCAGCGCGTCAAGCACCTTGTCGGCATCCGGCTCGAACTCGTAGAGCGGCAGTATCTCGGCGTCGCCCGGTTCTTCAACGCCGTCGACGATTTCGAGGGGAAGAACGCGCACGACCTCGGGAACCTGGCTGACCATGTTGACGAAGCGGTTGTACACGATGTGAATCTCGTCTACTCCGCCCTCACTGGCGTCACGCAGGAATGACTCGAGGATGGCCTCGCCGATTTCGCGAGCGGTCTCGAAGACAGGCGCATCGGTGCCACCGGTCCACACGCGCTCGGGCGTGCGGCGACGGAACGAGAAGTACGCGTTGGCCTTACGACCCACGAGGAAGTAGGCAACGTCTTTGCCCTCGCTGCGCAACAGCTCCGCCAATTGCTCGGCCTCGCGGAGCACCTGCGAGCTGAACGCACCGGCAAGTCCACGGTCGGACGCAAAGATCACAATGGCCGCGCGCTCCACCTTCGCAGGCTCGGTGGTGAGCACGTGACTGATGTTTGTGTACGTTGCCACGGCAGAGACGGCACGCGTGACGGCACGCGAATAGGGGGTCGCGGCCGCAACTCGGGCCTGCGCTTTTTGAATGCGCGACGCCGAGATGAGCTCCATGGCCCTCGTAATCTTCTTGGTCGTCTGGGCAGAACGAATTTTCTGCCGGTAGACCCGAAGCTGCGCTCCCATTGCTTGCCTTCTCTTAGGTTGGTGTAATCAGTGACGTGACCCGCGGTAACCGCGTGCTACTTCTTCTTCTTGACGATCTTCTCTTGCTTGACCTCTTCGGCCGGCAGCGCGACAAACTCTTCGCGGCCTACCGAGGCAAGTGGCTTGCCCTCGCCGGTCTGGAACTCCTGCTTGAAGTCGGCGATGGCCTTTTCCAGCTCGGACACCGTGGCGTCGGAGAGCTCGTTGGTCTCGGCGAGGTTCTTCAGCACCTTGGTCTTGCGGCCACAGAAGTCGATGAACTCCTTTTCGAAGCGCAGGATGTCTTCGATGGGCACCTCGTCGAGCTTGCCCGTGGTGCCGGCCCAGATCGAGACGACCTGGTTTTCGACGGGGTACGGGCTGAACTGAGGCTGCTTGAGCAACTCGGTGAGGCGTGCGCCACGAGCGAGCTGACGGCGGCTGGCCGCATCGAGGTCCGAGGCGAACATGGCGAAGGCCTCGAGAGCGCGGTACTGAGCCAACTCGAGCTTCAACGTTCCCGACACCTTCTTGATGGACTTCACCTGAGCGTCACCACCCACGCGCGACACCGAGATACCCACGTCAACAGCGGGACGCTGGTTGGCGTTGAAGAGGTCGGACTGCAGGAAGATCTGGCCGTCCGTGATCGAAATCACGTTGGTGGGAATGTAGGCCGAGACGTCGTTGGCCTTGGTCTCGATGATGGGCAGACCCGTCATCGAACCGGCGCCGAGGGCGTCCGACAGTTTGGCGCAACGCTCCAGCAGACGCGAGTGCAGGTAAAAGACGTCACCGGGGTATGCCTCACGTCCCGGCGGACGACGCAGCAACAGCGATACGGCACGGTAGGCCTCAGCCTGCTTCGAGAGGTCATCAAAAATGATGAGGACGTGCTTGCCCGAGTACATCCAGTGCTGGCCGATGGCCGAACCGGTGTAGGGAGCGAGGTACTTGAATCCGGCGGGGTCAGACGCGGGAGCGGCCACGATGGTGGTGTACTCCATGGCGCCGGCC
>CAIVOR010000370.1 GCA_903907615.1 uncultured Microbacteriaceae bacterium
ATGGAAGAAAGAATCGGATCAAGAACGAGTCCGAGAACGCCGAAGACAACAACAAAGCCAGCCGTCATTGCGGCACCAACTGCGAGTGCACGCAAAACCGTTGCGTCGGCTCGGTTGTCGGTATCCCTCGCGTTCTCAAGCCCTAAGAAGTACGACAAATAGGCCGGCAACATCGCGAAGCCGCACGGGTTAAACGTGGCAACCATGCCAACACCGAATGCGTAAACAATCGCTGAGTTCATGTCACTTACCTGTTGCGGTCTTCACGAGTTCGGAGAACTGTGGTTCGGTAAGCGCGCCCGAATGAGTGATCAGAAACGTGCCGTTCGAACTCACAAGCACGGTGTAGGGGAGTCCCGTGCCACCGAGTTCACGCAGAATGGTTCCTTTGAGGTCGCGACCAAGCGGATAGGTCACGCCGGTGCGATCGGCCATTGCCTGGCCAAGGTCAGGGGATTCGAAGTAGTCGATCCCGAGAATATCGATGTCATTGCGTTTGGCCTGCCACACCTTCTCCAGCGCCGGCATTTCCGTTATGCACGGAACACAGGTTGATGACCACACATTGATGAGTAGTGGTTTGCCGTTCGGTGTGAGTTCTTTGATTGAGCCGTCGAAGGCGACGTAGGTGAGTTTCGGCAACTTGGTGCCGGCCACGTCGGTTACCGCAGCGAGCTCAGGCGGTTGCGTGGCATTGGGGTCGAGCTTGGTGACATCCGAGGAAGTTGTCGACGAAGTACCCGAGATCGAGATGATCAGCGCAATTGCGAAACCCACGACAATCAGTCCCGCCACAGTGAGCGGGAGATAACGGCGCAGGGCCGATCGGGGTTGGGGAGGAAGCGGTGCGGGTTCCATGTGAGATCCGACTGCGAGAGGCAGTGCCGACCGTACTTGGACCCCCGCACCACTCCCAATCACCTCTCGGCCGGAGGCCGGTTCGGTGACAGGTCCGACTGTCCGAGGCTGCAGGTGGGATCGGCTCGGGGGCGGCGATCCCACCCGGCTGCGGGCAGGTGGTTGCTAGGCGGAGCGCAACCAGGACTGAAGATGCACCGGCACGGGGATGTCGGGCAGCTCATCCTCGACTCGAGCGAGCTTCGGCGGGCGGCCGCGGCGACGCTTGGTGGCGAGGATCTTTCCGTTGATGAACATTTGTCCACCCCACACGCCCCATGGCTCGTGGCGCTCAATGGCTCCTTCGAGACACTCGACGATCACCGGACAGGTCGAACAGATCGACTTGGCGATGGCGATGTCCTGGAGCTCTTCAGAGAAATAGACGCCGGTCAACGTGGCATTGAGGTCGTTGCATGCGGCGTCGGCCCTGACGGCCGGTGAGATGTCGTCGAGCGTCTCGGCGAGCATCGGTTCTTTCCTTTCGTGGTTGCACCGTGGTGCAGGTGGAGTGGGGAGTCGAGGGACAGGCGTAGGTGGATGGACGTTGGTGGATGGGGGGTGGCCGCACATGAAGAAAGACCGCCGGGGGAACCCGGCGGCCTCAGTGCATGTACGCAGTGGTTACTGCGTCAGCTCAGAGATCGCCGGGACGGGTGCTTATGACCAAAGGTCGTAAAAGCGTTGGTCCCGGTGGCATACCAAGTGGCGGAAATGGTC
>CAIVOR010000371.1 GCA_903907615.1 uncultured Microbacteriaceae bacterium
GGCCCTTCGTCATGCTGCTATGGCTTCTTACGAAGACGGCGCATGCGCTCTAGGCGGTCAAGCTTGCGGTTCAGGACCGCAAGCCCTTCCTTGACCTGAAGGTCAATTCCAGCGGTGCGCAGACGACCCTTGGTGCCGAACGCTCCAAAGGCGAGGAAGAACAGGAATGTTGCGAGCAGGCTTACGCCCACGATGCCGGCAGCAGCGAGACCCGTGTCGACCAGAGCAACCTCGGTGACCTCGCCGTAGACGACTGCTTCCCCGAGCGTGCCATCAGAAGCGATGAGGAAGCTCGCTACGCGCTGGTACGTCTTTCCGTCCGCACCGGTGCCGGTCAGAGTGAGCGTGTGCCAGCCGGGTTCAAGGCCCGCGGGTATGGTCACGGTCGATGAGACCGAACCACCGTCACCCACGGTTCCAAAGTCGAGTGTGATGGGCGTTGAGCGCAGTACGAGGTTCCAATCGGTGGCGGGCTGAAGGCCAGAGGCCGATACGTTCACGTCGGCCCCGGCAACCGTGTCGCCGACTTCAAGAGCCAGGTCGAGGTCGAGGGCAAAACCAGAACCGCCGCCTACGGCATCTGAGTAGTTTCCTGCCGCGCCCAACCGGAGGGCCTCGTTCCACTCGGGAAGCACGGTGAGGGTTTCAGACTCGTCCGGGTACCAGTCATAGGCGTAGTAAGTGAACGATCCAGTTCCCACGGCAAACTGAACGATTGCTGCGTCTCCCTCTGCGGCGTTTCCGTAGATCTCCGTCGCCCCGGTTTTCTCCTCGGTCGTCCAGTCAGACCAGTTGCTGATGGCACCCGTGTAGTTGCCCGACGAGATGGTAGCTGGAAGGGTTGCCGACTCAATCATGAGGTCGTAGTTACCAGAAGAGAGGTCCGAGTCCTGCCAGGTGCGGGTAATGCCGGTCAGGTAGTCAATGAAATCTGCGTGGTCGTATGAGCCGGTGCCGAGCGCCCGTCCACCGGCCGAGATCCAGGTCTTGACAACAGCAGCAGCTTCCGCCGACATGGCGTCGCCGTCACCGTAGACGTCACCCTCGGGGAAGACCAAGGCGTCCATGCCCGCGATGGCCGCGGTCCAAGCCGAAGCGGACCCATCGCCACCGTCAAAGACGGTAACCGTGCCGATTTCTTCAAGGGCCGTCTTCATGGTGGCGTCTTCTTCTGCGGGGTCCGTGATGCCGTCTTTTGAGAACATCATGAACTGGTAATCGCCGGTTGCCACAGCGGGGGCGGCAATTACGGGAGTCATAGCCAGGCCAATCCCGGCAAGGAGGGCAAGGCCCAGGAACTTTTTCTTCACAATTCGCCTTTCGGGCAAGTGGTTACGCAGGCGCGAGGGAAAAAATCGCACATCAGTAAATAGACTAGCTATGTTTTCGGAGATAAATGAACTGATTTTAGCGGTCACCCGCGCGCCACCTTTTCAGGTGCGCGCCACGGTCTCGGCGGCGTGTGCCATGACGACCACGTCGACAGCGTCCCGTCTTTCGCCAGCAACGTCCACGGAACGACGGCGCAGCCCCGCGAAGGAGACCGCAAGATTCGCCTTGGAAAAGGCAGCGGCGAGCTCGTCTTGGGTGGGGAGAACAGAAGGGTCTTGGGGCCCGCCCACTCCGTCAGTCAAATTTTCGCGTGCGTGCCACACTCCGAAGAGAACGCCGCCCGCAACGAGCTGCCGCGCCGCGTTAGCGATTGCGGCGGCTAGCTCGGAGGCCGGAATTTGCAGGTAGGCAATCACCACGAGGTCTGCGGGAGCCAGGAAGTAGTCCTGAGTCGATTCCGCATCGGCAACGTTTCCGAGAAATCTCTCACCCAGGTTGAGATCGGACGCGCGCTGCATTGACTTGGAGACCGCAACCGGGGAAAAGTCGAGATTTTCGGCTCGCCACCCCCGCTGAGCGAACCACAGTGCGTGCCGGCCTTCTCCTCCGGCGACATCGACCATGCGTCCCGCCGGCAACGTCTCGAGGTATTCCTTGACGAACTCATTTGGGGTGGGAGCCCACACCGAGTCCGCGGCGCTATAGCGGTCATCCCACGCGTGCGAGTCCATGGCGGTCACGTGATCAACTAGTCGGTCACGACGGCAAGGCCGGTCGTGGCTGCGGCTTCGTCGACACTGCCGAGGTTCTGTACGTTCAGGAAGCCCATGCTCATCATCATGTCGAGCGCTTTCCCGGCGCGGTTTCCCGACCGGCAGTAGACGACGTAGTGGGCCGATTTGTCGAGTGAGTCGATGGCCTGCATGAACTCCGCGCCCTCCCAGTCGATGTTCACGGATCCGGTCAGGTGGCCGGTGGTGAACTCTTCCGGCGTACGGACGTCAATGACGACGGTGTCAGCGGTGAAGTCAACAGCGGCCACGGGCGCGCTCCCTTCGGTGGGCGAACAGGCGGTTAAGGAGAGGCCGCCGAGGGCGAAGGTTGTCGCGACGAGCAGGGCGGTGATGATGCGCTTCATGATTTCCAGTTTCCTTTCGATACCCCCTAGGGTATAGTAACTCTACACCCACGGAAGGCTAAAAATGAAACTCCCGGCAGATGAACTGAAAAAAGCTCGCAACCGATTGGTTCGCGTACAGGGTCAGATTGGTGGTCTCGTGCGCATGATTGATGAAGGGCGCGACTGTACCGAGATCCTCACGCAACTGGCCGCCGCAAGCACGGCGCTCGATCGAGCAGGCTTCAGCATCATTGCCACAGGTATGAGCCACTGTGGCACCGGACCAGAGGGTGACGTCAATCGTGTTGCCTTAGAAAAGGCTTTCATGTCAATGGCCTAAGTCGCCACCCCGAATATTCGCCTCATCCAGAGAAAGTTGAATCCCGTGAAGACAATCATCATTGGCGGAGTGGCCGCTGGAATGTCGGCCGCGACCCGCCTGCGCCGCCTCGATGAAAACGCCGAGATTACTGTTTACGAACAGGGCCCACACGTATCATTTGCCAACTGCGGTCTGCCTTATTTCATCGGCGACGTCATCGCCCGAGAAGAAAACCTGCTGCTGCAAACACCGGAATCGCTGTGGCGCCGGTTCCGGCTTGATGTGCGCGTCAACTCGCGGATTGTGCAGATTGATCCCGCGAACAAGAGGGTCATGGGCAGGGACCTGCTGACGGGCACAGAGTTCACCGACACCTACGACGCCCTGATCCTGTCTCCCGGGGCAAGCCCCCGTCCTCTCAGCATTCCCGGTGGCGAGCGGGCCATGTCGCTCCGCGATGTTCCTGACGCCGTGCGCATCAAGGACGCGGTGAGTAGTGCCGGAGTGCAGGACGTCGTCATTCTCGGCGGCGGGTTCATCGGCGTCGAAGTGGCCGAGAATCTCCGCCACCGCGGCCTGTCCGTCACGCTCGTTCAGCAGGCGGACACGCTCCTTCCGCAATTCGACCCTGAAATGGTTGAGCCGCTTCAGTCGACACTTGCAAAAAACGGCATCACGATCGCCCTCGGCCGTACGGCTGTGGAGTTAACCGCCACCGAGGTCGTTCTCGATGACGGCCAACGCGTGAGCGCCGACGTGGTCATTTCCGCGATCGGGGTGACTGCCGATGCGGAGTTTGCCGCGCAGGCGGGTCTGCGCATGGGCACAGCCGGCGGAATTTGGGTCGACGCGAATCACCGCACGAGTGACCCCCACATCTTTGCCGTGGGCGACGCGGCGCAGAAGCACAGTGCGCTCACGGGCGCTGATCAGATGATCTGGTTGGCTAACCTCGCAAATCGTCACGGTCGTGCCGTTGCCGATGTGATCGCCGGGGTGGAGAGTCCCGAACGTGACAGCCAGGGCACGGGAATCATCGGCGCCTTCGGCATGGTGACGGCAATTACGGGGCTGTCCGAAAAGGGTGCACGCGCCGCGGGAATCGACTACCTGGTGGCGCACGCGCACCCGGGTTCGCACGCTGGCTACTATCCAGGATCCGAAACTCTTGCGCTCAAGGTGCTGTTCCATCCCGAAACGGGAAAGATTCTGGGAGCTCAGGCCACTGGCTCTGACGGTGCGGACAAGCGCATCGACGTGTTGGCCACGGCAATCTATGCCGGTCTCACGGTCGACGACCTCATGAATATCGAGCTGGCCTACGCCCCGCAGTTCGGTTCGGCTAAGGATGCGGTGAACCAGCTCGGCTACGTAGCCAACAACATCTGGCACAAGCGCACGCCCAGCGTGCAGTGGCACGAACTCGAGGCGCGCGTTGCGGCAGGAGCAACAGTTCTGGACGTCCGCACCGAACCCGAAAATGACGTGCGGGCCATTCCGGGCTCACTTCACATTCCGCTCGACGAATTGCGCGCACGTCTTGATGAGGTGCCCAGCGGCGAGCTCATCGTGCACTGCCGGGTGGGCCAACGCGGGCACACGGCTACGCAGATCTTGCGTCAGAACGGCAAGAATGCCCATAACCTAGACGGTGGATGCCTTACCTGGCTCGCCGGCATGGATTCACGTGAGCGAGCGCACTCGGTGCTCACTCCTCGCTAACTCAACGAAAGGAACACAACATGTGCAAGCGAATTGACTGTGAGAACTGCGGCAAGGCCACCTGGGACGGCTGCGGACAACACATTGAAGAGGCCCTCGAGGGTGTCGCCGAGGCAGACCGCTGCCAGTGCGAAAAAGCAGCCTAACGCCATGACTTTTGCGGTCGCCGGCAGTCGGTTTCTGATTACCGGCGCCGCCATGGGCATGGGCCAGCTCTACGCCGAACGTGCTGTTGCCGAGGGCGCGGGCGTTGTCGTGCTCTGGGACGTCAACAAGAAGGCCCTCGAACAGACGGCTCGCGAACTCGCGAAAATCGCTCCCATCGGAGTCGTCGTCGACGGCATGGTGGTTGATCTGTCGAAGCGTGAGGCCATCGAGAAAGCCGCCGCGCGAGTCATTGCCACCCACGGAGGTGTCGACGTGCTCATCAATAACGCGGGCATCGTTCGCGGCGGCGTGTTCTGGCAACACGACAATGCCGCGCACACCGAGGCAACCATGATGGTCAACCCCGTGGCGCCCATGGTGGCCACGCACGAGTTCCTTCCGGGCATGATGGCCTCGGGTCGTGAGTGTCGAATCGTCAATATCGCCTCGGCCGCGGGGCTCATCGCTAATCCCAAAATGAGCGTTTATGCGGCCAGCAAGTGGGCGCTTATCGGCTGGGGAGACTCGGTTCGACTCGAGCTCACACGCGAAGGCCACAAGAACGTGAAGCTCACCACGGTGATGCCGAGCTACATTTCAACGGGAATGTTCGACGGCGCTCGCGGACCGTTGATGACGCCCCTGATGAAGCCGGACTATGTCGTGGGGCGCGTCTGGAAGGCCATGCATTCGGGCAAGCCCATGCTCATGCTTCCCTGGACCGTGCACCTCTCCAAGTTCTTGAAGGGCGTGCTTCCTCAGCGCGCGTTCGACGTGATCGCGGACAAGGTGTTCCACGTTTACTCGTCGATGGATAACTTCCGCGGGCGCTAGCCCGTCTGCACGAAGACCAGGGCAACGCCGAGCAGGAAGACCAGCAGGCTCGCGACGGCGCCGAGTAGCGACAACAACCATGCCGTGCGCTTTTGCGCCAAGAAGACGATGCTCACAATCAGGTTGGCCACAAACACCACGCCCGGACCAAACAGGGCGACGTCGACACCCGCCTGAATGACGCCTAGGTTGCACGGGTCGCTGCAGCCATCGCTGGCCATGACCAGGAACAGTGCCGGTAACACAAGAGCAATAACCAATGCGACCTGCAGCGCCAAGAAGACAATCGTCAGGGCGATGTCCGTGCCGCGTGGCACGCGCTTCTTGGGTGCGGTGGTCTCCGAGGTGCTCGGAGTCGAGGACGCCGAGGAATCGGGTGTCGCTGGCGTGTTGGTCATTCGAGCTCCTAGAAAATCATCGGTCGGTCGTCTTCTTCGTCACCGTAGTCTAAATCGACCACGACGGGAACATGATCGCTCGGTCCGTCGCCCTTGCGCTCGTCGCGGGCGATGTGTGCCGAATCTACGAGGTTGGCAAACGCCGAATTCGCGAGAATGAAGTCGATGCGCATTCCCTCATTGCGGGGAAACCGCAGTTGTTTGTAGTCCCAATACGTGTATCCCTCGGGCACCCGCTCGCGCACTACGTCGGTGAGCCCCGCCGACTCGAAGGCAAAGAACGCGTCACGCTCGGGCTGCGAGACGTGGGTGGATCCCACGAACTGGTCCATGTCCCACACATCTCGGTCAAACGGTGCCACGTTCCAGTCTCCCAGCAGGGCCAGTGGCTCATCCGGGTTAGCGGCCATCCACGCGGTCATGTCGCGCGCCAGCCCACCCAGCCACTCGAGTTTGTAGGGGTAATGGGGGTTGTCGAGTTCGCGTCCGTTGGGTACGTAGAGGCTCCACAGTCGCAGGCCTTCGATGGTGGCGCCGATTGCTCGTGCTTCGAGGGGAGGATTACCCGCCTCGTCGAGTGGGCCAAATCCGGGCATCGAATCGAAGCCGATGGCCACATCTTCGATGGGCAGCCTCGACGCGATGGCCACACCGTTCCACTGGTTGAGTCCGTGCAGAGCGACCTCGTAGCCGGCTGCCTCAAACGCCTCGAGCGGAAACTGATTTTCGCGACACTTGATTTCCTGCATGCAGAGTACGTCGACGTTTTCGCGTTGCAGGTAATCGACCACGCGGTCCACGCGCGCGCGAATCGAATTCACGTTCCACGTGGCAATGCGCATGCCTCCACGCTACTGCCCACTGACGCATGGCGCGGGTAGTCTGGGGTCATGTCTGACGCACGCACCCAGCTCATCGACCACATCAAGCGCGATGCCGTTTTCCACGGGGAGTTCACGCTGACGAGCGGCCAAAAGGCCAGTTACTACGTCGATCTGCGCCGCGTGAGCCTCGATCACGTTGTGGCACCGCTCATTGGCCAGGTCATGTTGGATCTGATTGCCGACATCCCCGATATTGCCGCTGTGGGTGGCCTCACCATGGGCGCCGACCCAATCGCTGCGGCGGTTATGCACCAGGGCGTTGCGCGCGGTCTCGCCTACGACGCCTTCGTGGTCCGTAAGCAGCCGAAGGACCATGGTCGCGGCAAGCAGGTCGAAGGGCCGGATCTGGCGGGCAAGCGCGTGATCGTGCTTGAGGACACGTCGACGACCGGTGGATCACCCTTGGCGGCTATCGAAGCCCTCGAACGTGCGGGGGCACTCGTGGCGGCGGTCGCCGTGGTTGTCGATCGCAATACGGGCGCCAAGGAGCGCATCGAGTCGGCCGGTTATCCGTACTTTGCGGCTCTGGGCCTGGCCGACTTGGGTCTCGCCTAAACCTCGCAGATTCCCGCTAAGGGATGAGCACGACCTTGCCCGTGGTGTGCCGGCCCGTCAGGGCAT
Organism: uncultured Microbacteriaceae bacterium; assembly: GCA_903907615.1. GTDB lineage: Bacteria > Actinomycetota > Actinomycetes > Actinomycetales > Microbacteriaceae > UBA963. Next base: position 7,381 of record CAIVOR010000371.1, read on the forward strand.
CGTGGGCCGCGGCAGTGTCACTCAGCGGGAAGACGGCACCAACGCGCACTTCGAGTTCACCGCTCGCCGCCGCCGAACTCACCTCAGCCCAGCGCCACGCGCGCTCTTCGGGTGTCTGGAGAAAGCTCCACAGCGTGGGCCGGGTCACGCTGAGCGAGCCACCCTGGGCCAGCCGCGACATCTCAAACGGTGCTACGGCACCTGACGCGGAGCCGAACGACACGAGTACACCTCGAATCCGCAGCGCGGCGAGGGACTGGTCAAAGGTGGTCTTGCCCACACCGTCGTAGACCACGTGCACACCGAGGCCATCGGTGAGATCGCGAGCCTGGGCGGCAAAATCGTCGTAGCCCAGCACCTCGTCGGCACCGGCCGCGCGAGCCAGTACCTCTTTTTCGGGGCTCGAGACGGTGGCAATCACTCGTGCCCCCTTGGCCTTGGCCATCTGTGTGAGCAGCAGGCCCACGCCTCCGGCGGCCGCGTGCACGATGCAGGTTTGCCCGGCCTCGAGCGCAAAACTCGAGTTGACGAGGTAGTGCGCGGTCATGCCCTGCAGGGGCAGAGCCACGGCTACCTCGTCGGAAAGCTCGGCCGGCACGGGAAGCGCGCCCTCGGCGGGAACCACGACCAGCTCGGCGTAGGCGTTGAGTGCCTCGGTGCTGGCAATGCGGTCGCCCACGCTCAGGCCGGTGACTCCTTCGCCCAGGGCGACGATGGTTCCCACGGCTTCTTTGCCAGGGATGAGTGGAAACTCCACCGGGTACTTGCCCTCGCGATGGTAAATGTCGATGTAGTTGATGCCGATTGCCGAGGTGCGAATCAACACTTCTCCGGGGCCGGCAACGGGGTCGGGGACCTCGCGGTAGTTCAGTACTGACGAGTCACCAGGCTGGTCAATCACAATTGCGTAAGACACGATGCTTGAGGATTCCTTCCCGAGGGGTGGAGCAGTCTAGATTTCACACGTGGACACTCCTGAGCATATTCCCGCACCGACGCACGAATCGAGCACTTCGGGTGTGGGGCCGTGGGCCGGGGAGTGGCCCGTGGGCGAACAGTTTGATCCGGAACTGCTGCGTGACGGTGATACCCGAAACGTGATTGACCGCTATCGCTATTGGCGCATGGAAGCAATTGTTGCCGATCTCGACGCTCACCGCCACGGGTTTCACGTCGCGATTGAAAACTGGCAACACGACATGAACATCGGATCAATCGTGCGCAGCGCCAACGCGTTCGGAGCGGCCGCGGTGCACATCGTGGGCCGCAAGCGGTGGAACAAGCGCGGCGCCATGGTGACCGATCGCTATCAACACGTGCTGCACCACGAAACGGTGGCCGACCTGGGCGCGTGGGCCGCCGAAAACGACATTCCCGTGCTGGCCATCGACAACGTTCCCGGGTGCGTGCCGATTGAGACGTTTACGTGGCCGGAGAAATGCCTCATGCTCTTCGGTCAGGAGGGCCCGGGTTTGTCGCCCGAGGCGCTGGCCCTGGCCACTCATGTCATCGAAATCACGCAATTCGGATCTACGCGATCAATCAACGCCTCGGCAGCTGCCGCTGTGACCATGCACTCGTGGGTTCTGCAGCACGCAAGACGATAGAATCAAGTACTGGCAGGTTGCGTCTTGCGCTTCGCCGACACATCGACGAGGGGAATCGTCATGCCAGCAATCATTCTCGTGGGCGCCCAGTGGGGCGACGAAGGTAAGGGCAAGGCCACCGACCTTCTGGCGAGCCGCATCGACTACGTGGTCAAGTTCAACGGCGGCAACAACGCCGGCCACACGGTGGTGATTGGCGACGAGAAGTACGCTCTCCACTTGCTGCCCTCGGGCATCCTGACGCCCGGTGTCACGCCCATCATCTCGAACGGTGTTGTGATTGACCTCGAGGTGCTGTTCGGCGAGATTTCGGCCCTCGCTTCTCGCGGAATTGACGTGTCACGTCTTCGCGTGAGCGCCAACGCCCACATCATCACGAGCTATCACCGCACGCTCGACAAGGTCACCGAGCGCTTCTTGGGCAAGCGCCAGATCGGCACCACCGGCCGCGGAATCGGACCCAGCTATGCCGACAAGATCAACCGCGTCGGCATCCGCGTTCAGGACATCTTTGACGAGGGCATCCTTCGCCAGAAGGTGGAGAGCGCACTCGAGGTGAAGAATCACCTGCTCGTGAAGATTTACAACCGACGTGCCATCACTGCTGACGAAGTGGTGAGCGAACTGCTGTCGTATGCCGATCGTCTGCGGCCGATGGTGTGTGACACCTCGCTCGAGCTCAACAACGCGCTCGATGACGACAAAATCGTGTTGTTTGAGGGTGGCCAGGCCACCATGCTCGACGTTGACCACGGAACGTATCCGTTTGTCACGTCGTCAAACGCCACGAGCGGTGGTGCACTCACGGGATCCGGTGTGGGCCCCACGCGCGTTGATCGCGTCATTGCTGTGGTGAAGGCCTACACGACCCGCGTGGGATCAGGTCCGTTCCCCACCGAACTCTTCGATGAGTCGGGCGAGTATCTGCGCGCCAAGGGCTTTGAGTTTGGCACGACGACAGGTCGTCCGCGTCGCTGCGGCTGGTACGACGCCCCGATTGCGCGCTACACAACGCGCATCAACGGCGTCACCGACTTTGTGCTCACCAAACTGGATGTGCTCACGGGCCTCGACCAGATTCCCGTCTGTGTGGCCTACGACGTTGACGGAACGCGCGTCGACGAAGTACCGGTGAACCAGAGCGATTTCCACCACGCCACGCCCATTTATGAGAACTTTCCCGGCTGGACAGAAGACATTACCGGCGTCCGCTCGTTCGACGAGCTACCCGCGAACGCTCAAAAGTACGTGCTGGCGCTTGAAGCGATGAGCGGCGCTCGGTTCTCCGCCATCGGTGTGGGGCCCGCGCGCGACGCCATCGTGGTTCGTCACGACCTCGTTTAGTTCCTCGCAACTCGGTTCCAGCCACAGAACCAGCCCCTCGATTCTTGGGTAAACCTTTGACGTTGACAGTCCACCCATCGCGTGCGTCCGATTACGCTAGAGAGATGCGCAAGATTCTGACCGGTGTTCTTGTGGCGATTGGCGCGACCGCCATCGCCCTTGGCACCCTTGCCGCCTGTTCTCTGCCGACCGGTGTTCAGTCGGCCAACATTCTGACCGACAAGCTCCCCGACAACGTCACTGCCGACGGCGTTCTTTTGGCTGCGGTGATTCTGTCGTCGGGAGATATTCAGGCGGCCGTCGAGAAGAAGATTGTGTCCTCGGCTGAAGTGAACCAGGCGCGTGACGCGATTCTGGCCAACACTCTTGAACTCTGGCGCCAGCGCGCTGAAAAGGATGTGGCGGTGGCATCCCAATGACGCGCAAAATGTGGATCGCAATTGGCCTCGCACTCGGCCTCAGTGTCCCGGTTTCGTTTGTTGCACACCCGGCCACCGCAGCCACGAGCGATGCGATTGCGCAGGCCCTCGTGACGGCCACGCTGCAAAATCTGGGGCTCAACGACATTTCACCCGAACTCTCACAACAGTTGACGGGCCAACTCACCGACGCCATTGACGCGGGAGTGATTGACCCCGCCATTAGCGCTCAGGTCGCCAGCCTCTTGGAGAACCCGGCCCTGCTCTCGGGCCTGTCTGATGTGTTCAATGCCCACCTTGAAGGAGAGACCTCGGTCTGGCGCGCGTCCGATTTGTCGAAAAGCGACTCTTCCGGCACCCCGGGAGAATCCTCGATTGACTCCGGTTCCAACTCCGGCAGCGAAGACTCGGGCGAGGATAATTCGGGAGCGAATTCCAATTCTGGCGAGGATGGTTCTGGCGACGACTGGGGCGACAACGTTGGGGAAGACGGCGGCTCGGGCGATTCAACCGACGACGACTCGGACTCAGGTTCATCCGGCGACAATTCTGGCGACGATAACGAATCGGGCAATTCCGGCGACGGTCGTGACGAAAACGAAGGCGACGAAGGCGACGATTCGGACGAATACGAAGACGACTCCCTCGACGACGACGCCTACGGTTTGCCGGGTCCGGTAGCAACGTTCCCCTCTCGTCTTCGCGCATCACACGCCTAGTCCCGGTGCTCTCGCTCGCGGATCATCGTCGCGCCGACGGCAGTGCCCGGGTCTTCGACGAACCTTTACTCAGCTGCGGGTAAATGGCAACCAACCGCCCACCGAATATGAAGTTGCGGCTTCATAACGTGGGGTTATGAATAAATCACTCCTCCGAACCGCCCTTCTCGTCGCAGTGCCCCTCGCCCTCGTGGGTGGAGGATTGGCAATGGCTCAGACCGCCGGTTCGATTGCGCCCACGTCCGTCGTTGTTCCCATCACGGATCCCACCACCGGACAATTGATTGACGCCACCACGGGCTGGGTTATTGACCCTGCAACCGGGTGGCCTATCGACCCAGCGACCGGATTACCCACCGACCCAGCGACTATCCCGGACCCCACGCCCACCCCCACACCCACGGATCCCGCCGCTTGCATCGATGACGACGTTGACGGCGTAGCTGACTCCGACGATTCACTGGACGATGTGTCGGAAATCGACGATGACTGTGACTCCAGCGACGGGCAGCATCACGATGGACTGGACGACACGGACGCGGACGACGACGGCATCGACGACGGTGACCACCACGGCGCGACCCCGGCCATCCCCGCGGTTCCGGCAACGTCGAACTCCGGTCACGGCAATAGCCACGACCCGGCCACTCCGGCTGTCCCCGCCGTTCCTTCGTCAGGTCACGGCAATAGCGGTTCCGGCAACAGCGGACACGACGACTAGCCCTGAGCCACAACCCGAAAAGAAAAGACGTGGGGCCCCGGAAAACCGGGGCCCCACGTTTGTCTGCGCGCCTGCGCTAAAGTTTTTTCATGACCGCAGATTCCGGGGAGACCATGAGCGCCGAAGCCGTAGCGCGATTGGCGTCGCTGCGCCAGAGCATCGACAACATCGATGCCGCGCTCATTCACCTGCTCGCCGAGCGCTTCAAGTTCACCCAGGCGGTCGGTGTGCTGAAGGCTGAGAACGAGATGCCAGCATCAGATCCCGATCGCGAGAAGCGCCAAGTGGCGCGGCTCCGGGCGCTGGCGGAAGAGGCAGATCTCGATCCGGCCTTCGCCGAGAAGTGGTTCAACTTTGTCGTGGACGAGGTCATCCACCACCACGAACGCTTGGCCTCGGAGCGCGACTAGCCCCTTCAGTGTGGCTTTGCCCCAAATCTCTTCAGGACGAAAACTAGCCGAAGTAGTGCGGCAGCGTGGCGTTGCTGCGCTCGCGAATCTCGGCCACGGGCACCGTGAAGACGTCCTGCACCGTCAGCTGGGCATTGGGGCCGGTTCCGTCGGTTACGCCGATGCGCAGCACGGGGTAGCCGCGCGCCTCGCACAGGCCGACGAACTTCACGTCGTCCTCTCGGGGCACGGTCACGATGGCCCGGGCGGTTGATTCGGAGAACAGCGCCGAGGTCAGGTCCATGCCGTCGCGCTCGATGATCTCGTCGAGCCAGACACGAGCGCCGATGCCGAAGCGCGTCACGCACTCGGCCAGCCCCTGAGCAAGACCGCCATCGGAGAGGTCGTGTGCGCTCATCAGGAGGCCCTCGAGGGCCGCGCCCTGAACGAGATGAGCGAGGTTCTTTTCGTCGTCCAGGCTGAGCTGAGGAGGCAGGCCACCCAAGTGCTGGTGAATCGTGCCGGCCCACGCTGAGCCGTCGAGTTCGGTGCGGGTGACGCCGAGCAGGTAGATGTTGTTGCCCTCGTCTTGCCAGGCACTGGGCACGCGACGTTCGACGTCGTCGATGATGCCGAGCACGCCCACCACGGGGGTGGGGTGGATGGGCTGGTCGCCGGTTTGGTTATAGAACGAGACGTTTCCGCCGGTCACGGGAATCTCGAGCTCCAGGCAGGCATCGCCCAGGCCTTCGACGGCGCGCATGAATTGCCACATGACCTCGGGGTTCTCGGGGCTACCAAAATTAAGGCAGTCGGTAACCGCCGCCGGAACGGCTCCTGACATGGACACGTTGCGGAAGGCCTCCGCCAGCGCCAGCCGGGCACCCTCATAGGGATCGAGCTGGCAGTAGCGCCCGTTGGCGTCGGTGGCGATGGCGAACCCGAGGCCGGATTCCTCGTCGACACGAATCATCCCGGCGTCATCGGGGAAAGCCAGCGCGGTGTTGCCCATCACGTAGTAGTCGTATTGGTCGGTCACGTAAGACTTGTCGGCAAGGTTGGGGCTGGCTACGAGAGAGAGGAACTGCTCGCGCAGCTCGGTGCCGTCGGTGGCGCGAGGGAGCGCGCCGGCGGAATCCGCCTTCAGGGCATCAATCCAGGCCGGGTAGGCCACCGGACGCTCATACACGGGCCCGTCAATGGCTACGGTGCGCGGATCGACGTTTACGATTTCTTCGCCACCGTGGTGAATCACGAGCCGACCCGTGCCGGTTACCTCGCCGAGAACGCTGGTCTCCACGTCCCACTTGGCAACGACCGCCAGAAAAGCGTCGAGCTTGTCGGGCCGCACCACGGCCATCATGCGCTCTTGGCTCTCCGACATGAGAATTTCTTCGGCCGTCAGCGTGGGATCGCGCAGAAGAACGTTGTCGAGCTCCACGAACATGCCGCCGTCGCCGTTGCTGGCGAGCTCGCTCGTGGCACACGAAATGCCCGCCGCACCCAAATCCTGGATGCCCTCGACGAGTCCGCCAGCATAGAGCTCAAGACAGCACTCGATGAGCACCTTCTCGGCAAACGGGTCGCCCACCTGCACCGCGGGACGCTTTGTGGGGCCGGTTGAGTCGAACGAATCCGACGCCAAGATTGACGCGCCACCGATGCCGTCGCCGCCCGTTCGTGCACCAAACAGAACAATCTTGTTGCCCACGCCCGAGGCATTGGCGAGGTGGAGGTCTTCGTGGCGCAGCACGCCCACAGCAAGAGCATTGACCAAGGGGTTGCCCTGGTAAACCGCATCAAAATAGGTCTCGCCGCCGATGTTGGGCAGGCCGAGACAGTTGCCGTAGAAGCTGATGCCGCCCACCACTCCGTGCACCACGCGTGCCGTGTCGGGGTGGTCGATGGCGCCAAAGCGCAGTTGATCCATCACGGCAACGGGCCGAGCGCCCATCGAGATGATGTCGCGCACGATTCCGCCGACGCCCGTGGCCGCGCCTTGGAACGGCTCGATGTAGCTGGGGTGGTTGTGACTCTCCACCTTGAACGTCACGGCCCATCCCTCGCCGATGTCGACGACGCCGGCGTTCTCCCCCATGCCCACCATGAGGCGCTCGCGCATCTTGGGTGTCACCTTCTGGCCAAACTGGCGCAGGTAGATCTTGGACGACTTATACGAGCAGTGCTCGCTCCACATCACCGAGTACATGGCCAGCTCGCCCGAGGTGGGGCGACGACCCAAAATCTCGCGAATCTTGGCGTACTCGTCGGGCTTGAGCCCCAGCGCAGCGAACGGCTGCTCTTTCTCCGGCGTGGCGATGGCGTTGGCCACCGTGTCGGCAATGTGTCGGCTCATGGTTAGCGACCTCCGGGGGGACCGGCGAACAGAAGCGCGCTGAAGATGAGGATGACCAGCACGAGAATGACCAGCACAAGAATGGCCGGACGGTTGAGGAGCCAACGCAAGAAACGGTCGAACCAATTCTTGTCGCGCGGGTCGTCTGTTTCGGTCAGGCGCCAGTCACCGTTGAGGGCACCCCGGCGGGACTGCACCACGTCGAACGGAATGGTGGCGTAGGGCACGATGGCCGTCACAACGGCAAGCAGGGCGACCAGGGGATGCCAGCGCTGGTTGATGGACACCAGGATGGCCGTCGCGCCGTACGAGATGAAAACGAAGCCGTGCAGACCGCCGATGATGGTGAGCACGAGGGGATCGATGTCCCCCGTTGCGCGAACGATGAGGCCCGTGATGAGGAGCGTCCAGGTGCAGGCTTCCGCGATAGCGAGAACAAAATAGAGCCGCTTGGGGGTGAACAGACGCGGTGTTACTTTCGTTGCCGAGGCGCTCACGCGAGCACCTTCGCGATCACGCTGGTAAAGAATCGCAGTCCGTCCATGCCGGAGCGCATCGCCTTCTCGGTATTGGGGCCAAACCCTTTCTCCACTGCGTGCTCGGGATGGGGCATAAGGCCCACAACGTTGCGACGCTCGTTACTGATGCCGGCGATGTCGTTGAGGGAGCCATTGGGGTTGACGCCCACATAACGGAACGTCACGAGTCCGTCGCCCTCCAAGCGCTCCAGCGTGGCTTGGTCGGCAATGTAGCCGCCCTCACCGTTCTTGAGAGGAATCACGATTTCTTCGTTTTCGTCGAAAGCGCTTGTCCAGGCGGTGTGATTGTTCTCAATCCGAATCATCTGATCGCGGCGCAGAAAACGACCGTGGTCGTTGCGGATGAGCCCGCCGGGTAAGAGGTGCGCCTCCACGAGCATCTGGAATCCGTTGCAAATTCCCAACACGGGCATGCCCTTGTTGGCGGCATCAATCACCTCGGACATGATGGGCGAGTGGCTGGCGATAGCGCCACAGCGCAGGTAGTCGCCGTAGCTGAAGCCACCCGGAAGAACGATGGCGTCAACATTGTTCAGGGTGTGGTCACCGTGCCAGAGGGCAACGGGCTCGGCCCCGGCGAGGCGAATGGCGCGCTGCGCGTCGCGGTCGTCGAGGGAGCCCGGAAAGGTGATGACGCCGATGCGCATTACGCGCTGGCTCCAGGTGCCGGTGCCTCGAACACGCGAATCACGTCTTCAATGACCTGGTTTGACAGCATGTCCTCGGCAATTTTCTTGGCTTCGGCCAAGGTCGATTCGGTCACCGGTCCGTCAACGGTGAGTTCGAAGCGCTTGCCAATACGGACGTTCGTGAACGCGGAGTGGCCGAGTCGGGTCAACGCCCCCGCAACTGCCTTGCCCGCGGGGTCAAGAAGCTCGGCTTTGGGCATGACCTCGACGACGATGATGGGCATGTGGGCTCCGTCTGAATCGAGGGGAAGGATGCCTCAATTCTAACCGGCGCAGACCCGCCCGCCGGTTGAGTAGCGCCGAAGGCGCGTATCGAAACCGCTGCGCGGATTTATGCCCGGGATGCTCGCCGACGCGCGACGATGAGCGCTCCCACGGCAATGGCCAGCACACTCGCAGCCCCGAGTGACAGGGCGCTTGCCGGGTCGAACCCGGTGTCCGCGAGTGAGGCCGGCTCAATGTATTTCCACACACCACCGTCGGTGAAGTACAGGCGACCCTGGAAGGTCACGAATGCGCCGGCCGAGTCGGGAACGCCCACGATGGTTGTGAAGCGTGTTCCGTCGTAGGCAAACGTGCCGCCCGGAAGACCACAACTCGTTTCAGATACGGAACAAACAGTGAGCGCAGTTGCATTACCCGTAAAGATCAGGGATCCGTTGTACATGGTGAGGTTCTCGGGATAACTGGGGCTGCCGGCGAGTTCGGTGGCCGTGGTGCCATCGAAGGAATAGAGCACGCTGTCGACCGAATTGCTGGCTCGGAAATACATGCGGTCGCCGGCGTCCGTGAGCTTCCATGCGGACTCGATCAGTGGGTCGGTGGCCGGGACGAGAGACCAATCGGTTGAGGGGAGCAGCGTGTAGAGCCCGTAATTCTGAGCCGCAAATGAGAGATAGAGCTGATTGTTCCAGACAAGCGGTTCGTAGTAATCGCCGGGATGAAGGTCGATCAGCAACACGGTGTCGTACATGTACATCCGCGCGTAGTCACTTTCGGGGGTGCCCGCAAAGAAAAACTCGTTGCCATAGGTCACCATGCTCGTGATGCTCTCGAACGTGCCGATGTCAGTAGTCAGTCCGTCGTTGTAATCGATGAGGCGGAAGTTGCCCGATTCGGGGTTGGCCACCATGACGCGGCTCCCATAGGCGGCAATCGTGCGTCCGTTAGCCGTCGAGTCAATACCTGTGGTGTCCACCTCGGTGCCGTCGAACCAGTACAGCACCGAATCCCCGTTGGAGGCTGTTCCCGAAAAGTAGAGTTTGTCACCAACGACGGTGAGATCGTAAGGGTCCACAATTTGATCGGAGATAAGACTGAACGTAGTGCCATCGAACGAATACAACCGATCGCTGCCATTCGCATCCTGAGCGCTCACAAAAAGCTTGCCCTGAAACTCGACGCCGCCCCAGGGTGCTTCCGGTGCCCCCACAACGGTGACCGGCGCACTGTAGGCGGAGGAACTAGGCGGTGCCGGCGGAAGAATGGGGACAGAGGCGTGAGAGGCACCCGCGGTTCCAACGACGGAAACAGCGAGGACGGCCAGCGCGGCAAATCCGAGGGTGAACCTGCGGGAAAGGGCAAAAGTCATAGCCCCAGCGTAACGGCGTCAGTTGTCGATGAGGCGAGCAATGAGCTCGGCGTAGCGGGCAGCGGTTTGGATCACGATGTCGGCCGGCAGGGGCGGCGGCGTGCCCTTCTTGTCCCAGTGGGCACTCAGCCAATCGCGCACAATCTGCTTGTCAAAACTGATGCCGCGGTTTCCGACCCCGTATTCGCGGGCATCCCAGTACCGCGAAGAGTCGCTCGTGAGAACCTCGTCGGCTAGGCAAATCTGCCCGTTTTCCCGGTCGCGACCAAACTCGAACTTGGTGTCGGCCAGAATCACCTCGTGTTCGGCGGCGATGGAGCTCGCCGCGGAGAAAATCTGCAGCGACAGGTCGCGGATGGCGGCGGCATCGTCGGCGCCCACCAGCTCAACCGTGCGCTCAAATGAAATGTTTTCGTCGTGCTCACCCAGCGGCGCTTTCCACGCGGGCGTGTAGATCGGTTCTGGAAGCTTGTCGCCATCGTGGAGTCCGGCGGGCAGGGCCACGCCACACACACTTTGCGTCTGCTGGTACTCCAGCCAGCCGCTGCCGGTGAGGTAACCGCGCACCACGGCTTCGATCGGAAACATGTCGAGGTTGGCGACGAGCATGGATGCGGCGGCAACGCCGGCTGGAACCGAGGGAGTCGTCGAATCGGTGTCGCGCAGGTGGTTGGCCACGCCGAGGCGCGAAAACCACCATGTGCTCAGGCGGGTGAGTAGCGCGCCCTTGCCCGGTATGCCGGGCTCGAGCACGTGGTCGAACGCGCTGACGCGGTCACTGGCCACAACAAGGATGCGCGGCGCGGAGGCCAGTTGCTGGCCCTCAGGCACGTACAGATCGCGCACCTTGCCCGAGTAGGCGTGCGTCCAACCGGGCAGATCAAAAACCATCACTCAGCAACCTTCGTCGCAATGTCGCGCCGGTAGTGCCCGCCCTGCAGTTCGATTCGACCCAGGGCGTCATAGGCGCGAGTGCGGGCCTCGGCGAACGAGTCTCCTCGAGCGACCACACTCAGCACGCGCCCGCCAGCGGCCACGAGGCGCTCGCCGTCGTGTGAAGTGGCAGCGTGCGTGACGTGCACTCCGGGCACGCTGCTGGCATCGTCGAGCCCGCCGATTTCGCGACCGGTCACGGGAGTATCCGGGTAGTTCTCGCTGGCCAGGACCACGGTGATTACGACATCCGGTGCAAATTCGATGGGCGGCTGGCTCGCGAGGTCACCGACGGCCGAGGCGAAGAGAACATCGCTCAGCGGGGTGATCATGCGTGGCAGCACCACCTGTGTCTCGGGGTCACCGAATCGCGCGTTGAATTCAATGACGCGGATGCCCGCAGAAGTGACGATGAGCCCGCAGTAGAGAAGTCCCACAAACGGTGTGCCCTCGCTCTCGAGCTGGCGCACCACGGGCAGCGCCACGGTCTCCACGCACTCGCGGGTGAAGGCATCGATGCTGCCAAACTGATCGGCCAGCCACGGCAGCGGCGAGTAGGCGCCCATGCCTCCCGTGTTGGGGCCGGCGTCGCCATCGAGCAGGCGCTTGAAATCCTGGGCGGGGGTGAGGGGAAGCACGTCGTGGCCGTCGGCGAACACGAAGAGTGAGACCTCCTCGCCGTCGAGAAATTCCTCAATGAGCACATCGCCCTCGGCGAGCCAGTGCATGGTGTGTGCCACGGCAGCATCGCGGTCACTCGTCACGATCACACCCTTGCCGGCAGCCAGGCCGTCGGCCTTCACCACGTAGGGAGCACCAAAGTCGTCGAGAATCGTCTCGGCCTCAATCAGCGTGCTCGCCCGGTGGGCACGGCCTGTCGGCACACCAGCGGCATCCATGATGCCTTTGGCAAAGGACTTTGACCCCTCAAGGGCCGCCGCCGACTGATCCGGACCAAAAACGGGGATGCCCACCTCGCGCACCGCATCGGCCACTCCCGCAACAAGCGGAGCTTCGGGTCCAATCACCACGAGGTCCACCTCGAGCTGGCTCGCCATGGCGGCCATCGCCTCAGGGTCGTTGGGGTTGGCACTCACGCAGGGCACGTCGTGAGCAATTCCCGCGTTGCCGGGAGTGCAGGTGATCTCGTGATCGTGCGCCTCACTCAGCAGCGAGAGGATGATGGCGTGCTCGCGCGCCCCCGAGCCCACCACAAGAATCTTCACGCTCTTAAGCCTAGGGCGTGCGCTCGAACTCGCCTTCTCCCGGCAGACTGGTCGCATGGCACCCGCACGCATTCGCCCCGACGACGGGCGTGCGGCCGTTATCGCAGTGCGCGAGGAGTTCGCCGCTGGTCGAGTAGCCGACGCAGTCGGCGTATCGAGACCTGAGCTCGCCACCGCCGTCCGCTACCTCCTGCAGGTGCTCGCCGACGCGCACCCCGGCCACACCGTCGAGGTGCGCGTGCCCCCCTTCGGTGCCGTGCAGTGTGTTGAGGGCCCGCGTCACACGCGTGGCACCCCCGCCAATGTGGTCGAGATGGATGCGTCCACCTGGGTTTCACTCGCCATCGGCGACCTGCCCTGGACGGATGCCCTCGCCGAGGCCCGCGTGCACGCCTCGGGAAGTCGCGCCGACCTGAGCACGCTCGTGCCCCTGCAAGAATGGTAGGTATGGCAGACCCCCAGAAACCCGCGTCTCAGGCGTCGACTCCGCAGAATTCGACCACGAGCGAAACCGTCACGATTCGCCGCTCACCCCGCTTTCTTCGGTTTTTTATCCTCGGCCTGATTGTGGGCGTCATCGCGGCGCTCATCCTGACTGTCGCGTTCCCCGCTGACGGCGAGTACACGGTGCTTCAGGTCTTCGGCTTCATGTTGCTCATCACCCTCGTTCTGGGCGGAGCGCTTGGCCTGGTGGTGGCCATCATCCTTGATCGCACAATCGGCAAGCGCACCATCACGGCAGAGGCCACGCACGAAACGGTCGGCAACCCCGAGGCGTAGACAGGCCCTGATTCGCCGCCAATTCGGTGGCCACAGCGATATATCGTGGGGACATGCCACGCGTCGCTCAGGTCAAGAACGGGTATCCTCCTCGGGTGTGTGAGCGCTGTGGACTGCCCTTTGAGTGGCGCAAGAAGTGGGCGCGCGACTGGGATTCGGTGAAGTACTGCTCCCAGAAGTGTCGCGGCTAATGTTCTCGCGAGCGATATTTGTTCCGTTCGATCACCTCAGTCTTGATCACGGAGCCATGAAAGACGCCGATCCCCTCACCGATGTGGTGGTCATGGTGGAAAGTGAGCGCATGCTCACCGGGCGGCCATGGAACGCTGAGCGCCTCTTCTTCATGGTCTCGGCCGCGCGACACTTTGCGACGCTCGCCGAATCCCGCGGTTTTACCGTGAGGTATCTCCAGGCCCCCACGACTGCAGACGGACTCGGTCAGGTGCGTCAGGAGCTTGGAGACGTGCCCATCGTGTGTGCTGAGCCGTCATCGTTTCGGCAGACGCGGCAGCTCACGCACCTGGGGCTTGAGTTCGTTGACAACGATTTCTTCCTCACCTCCCGAGAGACATTTGCCCAGTGGGCCGCCACGCAGAAGTCGTTTGTGATGGAGAACTTCTATCGCAAGCAGCGCGTGCGACTCGGAGTTCTCGTGGTCGACGGTGCGCCCGAAGGTGGTCGCTGGAATTTCGACGCCGACAATCGATTGCCTCCGCCGAAGAACTACACGTGGCCCGGACACCTCGAACACCAGCGCGATCAGATTGACCGGGAGGTGGAGCGCCAACTCAACCACACGTCCACGTCCACGTGGGCGACCACGCGTGAGGGTGCGCTCACACAACTCGCCTGGTTCGTCGAACACCACCTCGCCGGTTTTGGCCCCTACGAAGATGCTGTTCCGCAGGACGAGTGGGCGCTTCACCATTCGCTCCTGAGTCCGTACCTCAACGTCGGGCTCCTGCACGCGCGAGAGGTCATCCACGCGGTTCTGACCGCCTATCGAGCCGGGGGCGCCCCCATCGAGTCGGTGGAAGCAATAATTCGCCAGGTCATCGGATGGCGCGAATACATCAACGGGATGTACTGGTTTCTAGGTGAGGATTACCGAAACCTCAACGGGCTCCAGGCCGATCGCGAACTCCTGCCCGCGTTCGCCGACTCGGAGGCAACCCAGATGAACTGCGTGAGTTCGGTGGTGGCCGGTGTGGAGAAACGTGCGTGGGTGCACCACATTCCGCGTCTCATGGTGCTGAGCAATCTCGCCCTACTGACGGGCGTAAACCCGCAAGCATTTCTCGACTGGATGCGCGAGCAGTTCGTCGACGCCAGCGACTGGGTGATGGTGCCCAACGTGATCGGCATGGCGACCCACGCCGATTCGGGCCTGCTCATGACCAAGCCGTACGCGGCCGGCGGCGCTTACCTCAACCGCATGACCGGGTTCTGCGGTGGATGCCGCTTCGACCCAAAGAAACGCGTCGGCGAGGATGCGTGTCCCTTCACCACGCTCTACTGGGACTTCCTCGATCGTCACCGCGAGACGTTTGCCACAAACCATCGGATGGGCCAGCAGCTCGCCGGTCTGAACCGCCTCGTAGATCTGCCAGATGTGCGGCAACGGGCCGCCGAGGTTCTCGAGGGGCTGAGCGCCGGAACGGTCTAGCCGAGCCAGAACTTACGCACGTCAGAACAAACGAACGCCAGAACTAGCTGAGCTGGTTGGCCTCAACCCAAGCGAGGTAGTCGGCATCGATGCCGCCGGTCACGTACTCGCCGGTGAAGCAGCACATTTCGAGCTCGGTCACGGATGAGCCCTCGAGGATGGCATCGCGCATGTCGGCCACCTCTTGGTAAATGAGGTGATCGGCGCCGAGCTCGGCGGCAATCTCGGGAATCTTTCGGCCGTGCGCCACGAGTTCGTGGGGTGAGGGCATGTTGATGCCGTACACGTGCGGAAAGCGCACCGGGGGAGCGGCCGAGGTGAAAGTGACCTCGTTGGCGCCGGCCGCGCGGGCCATTTCCACAATCTCGCGCGAGGTCGTGCCGCGCACAATGGAGTCGTCAACAATCAGCACGTTCTTACCCGCGAACTCCGACGACATGGCGTTGAGCTTCTGGCGCACCGAGCGCTTGCGCTGCGCCTGCCCCGGCATGATGAACGTGCGACCCACGTAGCGGTTCTTGTAGAAGCCCTCGCGATACTCGATGCCGAGTTTGCGGGCCACCTGCATGGCGGCCGGCCGCGACGAATCGGGGATGGGCATGACCACGTCGATGTTGCCCGTGGGCGCGTACTCGGCGATGGTGGTTGCCAAGCGATCGCCCAAGCGCAGGCGCGCTTCGTACACCGAAATGCCGTTCATGATCGAGTCGGGGCGAGCCAGATACACGTACTCAAACGAGCACGGAACGAGGCGTGGATTCTCGGCGCACTGGCGCGAGTGCATTTCACCATCGACCGAGATAAACACGGCCTCGCCCGGCTCCACGTCGCGCACCACGTCGTAGCCGGCGCTCTCGAGCACGAGTGATTCGCTGGCCACAATCCACTCGGCCTTGCCCGTCTCAGTCAGTCGCGTACCGAGGATGAGCGGCCGAATGCCAAACGGATCCCGGAACGCCAGCAGGCCGTGCCCGGCAATCACGGCGATGGCCGCATAGGACCCCTGCACGCGGTGGTGCAGGTTGGCTACGGCACCGAAGACCTGGTCGGGGTCGAGGTCGGTGCCCGAAATCTGTCCCTGCAGTTCTGTGGCGAGCACGTTGAGCAGCAGCTCGGTATCGCTCGACGTATTGACGTGACGTCGGTCGATGCTGAACAGGTCGCTCGTCAGCTCGCGTGTGTTGGTGAGGTTGCCGTTGTGCACCAGAACGATGCCGTAGGGCGCGTTCACGTAGAACGGCTGGGCCTCTTCTTCGCGCTTGGCGGCGCCGGCCGTGGCGTAGCGCACGTGCCCCAGGCCCACGTTGCCGGGCAGGGCACGCATGTCACGTGTGCGGAACGCCTCGCGCACCTGGCCTTTGGTCTTGAACTGGTGCAGGTGGCTGCCCTCGGTGGTGGCGATACCGGTGGAGTCCTGGCCGCGATGCTGCAACAACAGCAGGGCGTCGTAAATCTGCTGGTTCACCGGTGCGGTCGAGACGATTCCAACGATTCCACACATGGGACGGGGCATCTCCAAGCCGACGAAAGGATGACAGTTCCCCCTCAGTCTGCCACACCCCGCGCCGATAGACTGGGGAAACAATGGGCACAAACTCGTACGCACAGGCCGGGGTCGACACCGCCGCGGGCGACCTTGCCGTTGAGTTGATGAAGGCTTCCATCAAGGCCACACACTCGCCCGAGGTACTGGGTGGCGTGGGTGGTTTCGCCGGGCTTTTTGATGTCTCGTTTCTCAAGAATTTCGATCGCCCGCTGCTGGCCACGAGCACGGACGGCGTGGGCACCAAGGTGGCGATCGCCCAGGCACTCGACAAGCACGACACCATCGGCCAAGACCTGGTGGGCATGGTCGTTGACGACATCGTGGTCTGCGGTGCGCGCCCTCTCTTTATGACGGATTACATCGCGTGCGGCAAGGTGGTGCCCGAGCGCATCGCGAGCATTGTTGCCGGCATCGCGCGCGCGTGTGCCGAGACGGGCACGGCGCTCGTCGGCGGCGAAACCGCGGAGCACCCCGGCCTCTTGGGCCCGGACGACTACGACGTTGCCGGAGCCGCCGTGGGCGCGGTTGAGGCCGACAACCTTCTTGGCGCCGAGCGAGTGACCAACGGCGACGTGGTGATTGCCATGGCGTCGAGCGGCCTGCACTCCAACGGATACTCCCTGGTTCGTCACATTCTGGCGAAAAAGAAGATCGCCATGACGGATACGTCGGCCGATCTCGGTGGCGTGGTGGGCGAAATCCTTCTGGAGCCCACCCGCCTCTACACGAGCCCGCTCGTGAGTCTGCTGGCGAACGATGAGGTGGGCCCCACGGTGCACGCGCTCAGTCACGTCACTGGCGGGGGCATTGCCGCCAACCTGGCACGCGTTCTTCCCCAGGGTTCGTGGGTTGAAGTGGACCGTTCCACGTGGAACCCTCCCGCCGTTTTTCGCGTGCTGGCCGACATGGCGGGAGACACGCTTGAATCCACCGAGGGAACCTGGAACCTTGGCATCGGAATGTTCGGTGTTGTGCGCGCCGATGCCGCATCCGCGGTGATTGCTGCGCTCGCGGCACAGGGTATTCCTTCGTGGGTCGCCGGTATGGTGTCAGTGTCCCCCCGTGACGTTTCGGGGTTTGAGCAGGGGGCAAAGGGCGTCGATGGGGGTGCCGTGCGACTGGTGGGAGCATACGGTGGTTAGCGAGAAGGTTGCTGCGCTTCGCAAGAAGTTGGCGACCCGCCGCGCCGTTTCGGCTACTGAAAGACTGGCCCGACGAACCCCGGGTCGCACTCTCTGGTGGTGGCTCTCGTTCGTGGTGGTCACCGCTTCGGGTGGATTCATTGTGCCAGCCGTCGCCATGGCGTTTTCAGTCACCGAGGGGTGGGACGGCGGCGGTCAGTTCGCCACTCTCACTCTCGCCGGCCTGTTCCAGGGACTCGTGCTCGGAATCGGCGAAGTGATTGCCCTGCGACGCGGGCCCCTGCGGGTTCCCGCTGGCCGCTGGATTTTTGCCACCACAGTCGGCACGGGACTGACCTGGATTGTCGCCCTGCTGCCCGGATCCTTTGCGCGGCCCGATTGGTCAAATCCCGCGGTGGTCGTGGGCATGATTGTGGCCGTCCTCGTGGTCATCCTGATCGTGCCAATTTCCCAGTGGCTGATCTTGCGGTCGCGCGTCGCCGACGCGTGGCGCTGGATTCTCGTGATGAGTATTTCCACCGCGCTCGGCGTGGGAGCCCTCCTGTCCGGCATCGTGTTCGCCGCCGGCAAGACCACGTTCATCGCCACGCTCGCCCCCTTTGTTCTCACGGGTTGGGTGGGCATCATCTTGTTCACCGTGGTCAGCGGCCTGGGCGTCTACTGGATGGCCCGCGAGGCCTATACGGCCGCAGAAACGTCCGCAGTGCTCGCACGTCGCGTGGCAAACGAGAGCAATGCCACCACCGCGACGAAGCGCGCTGCCGCCCGTGTCGGGGCCAAAGCCTCGCCCGTGGTGAAGAATGCGGCGAGCAAGGTTACCGCTGTCGCCAAGAAGGCCGGCTCACGAACCGTGTCGGCAGCCAAGAAGGCGTCCAAGGGCGTTGCTGCGCGAACCGCGGCGGCTACCGCCAAGGCGCGTGCCAAGAAGCGCCCTGGCAACTGACGCCACAAAACCGCCTCGTTAACGGACAATTGGTGACCCCTTTTTAGTGGGCCACCAATTGTCTGTGAGCATTACCAGGAGTAGTTGCGCTTCTCCGGGGGAGTCCAAATGCCGGCATCCTGCAAGCGCTGAAGAACAGGCGTGAAACGGGCCAGTTCTTGCGGGCTCCAGAGAGGGAAGCTAATGAGCAGACTGTCCATCTCGGAACTTCCCTTGAGAGCGATGATCTTCTCCGCCACCTGGTCGGGCGTGCCCATGAGGTGGATGTTGACGGTGGCGGCACCGAGAAGGCGAATGGCCTCGTCCTTGCCCATCTTGTCGAACATCTTCTTCACCGAGTCAATGTTTCCCAAGATGTCGGCCGCGAGCTCAATGGCCGCAGCCTCGTTCACGGTCGACGCGAGACGCTCATATTCCTCTTCAGCTTCACCCTCGTTATCGCGGATGATCGACACGGCCCAAGGAGAAATGCCCACCTTGTCGGTGCGACCGTGTTCCTTGCCCAACCGATCGAGCTCCGACTTGGCATCGAGGAAGATCTGGTCGGTGTTGCCGGCGAGAACGAGAAGGTCGGCGTGCTTGGCCGCATAGTTCAACCCGGCCGGTGAGGCGCCGGCGTTGACGATCAGGGGTCGACCCGCGGTGCCGGGGCGTGGCTCCTTGAGGCGTCCGGTAACCCGGTAGTACTTGCCATCAATATCGACGGGCTCGGTTTCTTCCCAGAGTCGCTTCACCACGCTCGTGAACTCGTCGGCCATGGCGTAGCGCTCGTCGTGCTCGACCATGCTGCTGGCGCCGAAGAGGCCCACCTCGGGCTCGCTGTAACCGGTCACCACGTTCCAGGCCCAGCGGCCCTCACTGAACGAGTGCAGGGTGGCGCCCATGCGCGCAACGTGAGCTGGCTGGTGGAACGTCGTGTGGAACGTTGAAATGATTCCGATGTGTTCGGTCACACCGAATAGACCCATGGCCAGCAGGGGCGCGTGGTGCTTCGGTGACATGTGCCCGAACTGCTCCGACACACGCTGGTGCCCCGACCACGTGTCGGCGAGGAAGAGCGAGTCGAAGCCAACGGCCTCGGCGGCCTGAGCCATGTCGATCAGCACCTTGCGCGTGATGGGCGGCGTCCGGCGTGCGGCCTCGTCAGACCAGATGAGGTCTGTTTGGCCCTGGGGGAAGAAGTAGCCGATGCTCAACTTCGATGGGTCGGGATTGCGCTCTTTCATTTTCTCTCCTTATCTAGTTCGGCACCTTCGCCGATCCGTGACGACTGTTGCAGAACGTCAGTGGCTCATTTTCTTTGCGATGATCGCGGCAACGGCGAGGTCGGATAATCCCATCCCCATTCCCTTGAAGACAGAGAATCCTTTGCCCCGAACCGACCCGTCGCCGACAGCAAGCAGACTGCCCAGGGTCACCACGGAGCTCCAGTCACCGTCGACAAACTCTCGCAGTTCGCGTGAGTTCGCCTCAGCGTTGGCAACATTGTCCACCGCAATCACATCGGCGCCGTCAAGGACCGACGCGTCGATCTCGGCCGCCTGGGGAAGTATTGCTCCCATCGCGTTGACGTGCGCGCCAGGCGCCAGCATGTCGGCACGGACGAATGGTTCCGACGCCCGACAAATTGTTGTCACGAGCGGCGCACCGGCGAGAGCCTCCTCGACAGTCGATGCGGCTTCCGCGGCAATACCAAGGTCGTCCTGCACGCGGCGAGCGAAGGCTTCCCGGTGATTTTCGGTGGGACTCCACACACGAAGTCGGCGCAGCGGCCGAACCGCGTGAACGGCGAGGACCTGGTGAAAGGCTTGGCGCCCGGTACCCAGGAGGGCGAGATCGTCGGCGCCTTCGTCACTCATCACCCGAGTGGCGAGACCCGCAATGGCCGCCGTGCGATACATGCCGAGGGCCCCAGCTTCCATCGACACGACGTGGCTACCGGTGGTGATGTCGAAGAGATTCAGAATGGCGGCGGCGCCCTGAGGCGTGTTGATCCAGACCTTGAAGGCAACCAGGCCGTCGACTTGATCAATGGCGCCCAAGGCGTGGGCGCTGCTCGCCGGTGGCCACGTGGCAACGGTCTTCGGGATGTTCTGGGCCTGTCCGTCAAATTCCCGCAGCACGAGTCGCGCCACAGCATCGATTGCCTCCGGCATGTCGATTATGGTGTCGATGTCCGGAATGTCCATGATCGCGTTTCCCACGGCTAATTTGCCCCCGCCCGAGGCACGGCCTCGACGCCGCGCACGCCCGTAAACGCTGAACGATGGAAGATGAGGGGCGCGTGATCGGACGTGTGATGGTTCTCAATTACCTCAACGACCACAATGTCGTGGTCGCCCGCGGCGTGTTCTGCGATCACCGCACACTCCACCCATTCGGCAGCTTCGGGAACGAAGACAGCGCCGCTATCGAGCATCACGGGCGACGTGGCCGCTCGGCGCAGGTCCTTGTCCTTCGACGAGAGCTGCCGGGCCAATCCGTGTTGGGTTTCAGAGAGAAACGAGATGCCGAGACGCTGTGCGTCCTTCATGCCCGGCCACGTGGTCGATGTTCGCTGCACCGCAAACATCATGAGCGGTGGGTCCATGCTGACGCCCGTGACAAAAGATGAGACAACCAGAAACGCCGGCTGGTCATCGACTGCTGTTCCTACCGCCACAACACCGGTGGGGAACCTGGAGAAGAGTCCTCGGATGGCGTCGGGGTCGTGCGTTGTGCGATCGGTGGTCACTTGTTGTCATCCTTCGTGTGGGGAGCGGCGTGGAAGCCAACTTCGTTGGTGAGTGACATGTGGTCAACAATGTCGATGCGGAGCACGTCGCCGGGGTGCAAGGATCGCGGAGGATCCTCGCGGTAGCCAATTCCCGACGGCGTTCCCGTGGCAATGACATCCCCCGGGGACAGTGTTGTCCACGAGCTCACATATTCGATGATTGCGGGGATGTCGAAGAACAGATCCGACAGGCGCCCGTGTTGGACCTGTTGGTTGTTCACAAAGGTCTTGACTTCGAGTGCCTCTGGCCGAGGCACCTCGTCTGCCGTGATGACCCAGGGTCCGTAGGATCCTGTCCGGTCAAAATTTTTGCCGGCCGTTGACTGCGAGCTGTGGTCTTGAAAGTGACGAATGCTGTCGTCTCCAAAAGCGGTGTAGCCGGCAACATGGTCCAGCGCTCGTTCTCGCGGAATGTCGCGCCCCGCAGTGCCGATGATGACGGCAATCTCGCCTTCCCAGTCCAAAGAATCGGACGCGCTCTGCGCTTCGATGAGCTCGCCGTGGGCGACAAGGCTTGAGGGAAAACGGACGAAGAAGGTGGGAAATTGAGGGGGCTCAACAGCCCGGCCAGATTCGGCCGCGTGGGCACGATAGTTGAAACCGAGGCACAGGATTCTCTGTGGACGCGCGCTCGGCGTGAGCCACGTAAGAACGTCGGGCTGAACTTCGGGATAGCTGGCGAGATTCGGCGCGAGAGTCTCGTTAACCGAGAGGGAAGCAAGCGTTTGCACGAAGTCATCGGAGGCAAAAAAGGCCGTGACGTCGCGAATAGCGCCGCCATCTTTGGCGACAACGGAGGTCTTTTCTCCGATGGTGACTCGAGCTAGTTGCACACCTGTTTCCTAACGCTCATGACCCGTGAACCGCGACACTGTGGAGCGACCAAGGCAACCCGGTCGCTCCACAATGACTACTTTTTTGAGGCGAACTGCTGAATGTTCGTCTGGAAGCCGCGCTGGCTTCCCAGCGTGATGATCTCGCCGTTCTCAATGTCTTCTTGCCACACGAGAGACCCGTTGGAGATGTGGAACGGGTGATCTTGAATGGTCAGAATCTTGGCGCCCTCGGGGCCCACGGTGTGTTGATGCGCGGACCATCCAGGCGCAGAGAGCATGAGATCTCCCGCAAACCATTCCACTTCTTCGCCCTCAAC
>CAIVOR010000372.1 GCA_903907615.1 uncultured Microbacteriaceae bacterium
CGGCACCGTGGTCATGCACGAGGGATTCTGCAACTTCAATGCGGGCACACTGGGTAAGGCGATGGTCGAGGGTCGCATCTCGCAGGGAGTTGTCGTGGGTGACGGCTCAGACATCGGCGGTGGCGCCAGCATCATGGGCACGCTGTCCGGCGGCGGCACGCAACGGGTCTCCATTGGCGAACGATCCCTACTCGGTGCCAACGCCGGCTTGGGCATCGCTATCGGTGATGACTGCATCGTCGAGGCCGGGCTCTACGTCACCGCTGGAACGCGGGTCACGCTGGTCGAAGGCGACGCGTCACGCGAGGTCAAGGCGCTCGAACTCAGCGGTCAGAACGGGCTTCTGTTCCGCAGGAATTCCAGCACGGGACGCGTCGAGGCCCTCTCGCGCACGGGACAGGGCATCACGCTCAATTCCGCCCTGCATTAGGAATAACCGTGAGGTGCTGAGATACGGTCATACACCACGACACGCGTTCGTGGGACAAAAAAATGCACTCGTCATTTTTCGTAATACCCCGTATTGTTTCGTTTAGGTCACACGTCCGTGATCTCTTGCGAAAGGTATCAACACAATGCTCTCAATGACCGAAGGTGGTTCGATGCTCGCCGTAGCAACGACCGCTCTCTTTATTTTGGGGTTTGTCGGCATGGCTGCCGGTACGCTCTACTTCCTGCTCGAGCGCAATGAGCTGAAGGCAGCAAACCGCGGCGTTGCGGTTTACGCAGCCATCATCACGTTCGTGGCCACCATCATGTACTTCATGATGATGAACCTCGCAATCGCTGGTGGCGTCAACCAGACCATGCCTTTGCGTTACATCGACTGGATCATCACCACGCCGCTGTTGCTGCTCGAGTTCGGCGTTGTTGCCGCTCTGGCCGGCAAGGTACAGAAGGGCCTCATCGCTCGTCTGATGGTTGCTGACGTCATCATGATCGTCACCGGCTTCCTCGGTGAGATCAGCGCTCCCGGAGAGGTTGCCACGTACATCTGGTTCATCATCTCCTGCCTCGCTTGGATCTGGATCATCGTTGAGGTGTTCTCGCTCAAGGCAACCGGCAAGGGATACGCAGCCAAGGCTGTCAACACCATGAAGTGGTTCGTCATCATTGGTTGGTCGATCTACCCTCTGGGTACCGCCATCCAGCAGTTCATGTCGATCGGAAAGGTTGACGGCGACTCGCTCGCTACGGCCGGTCTGATTGCTGCCATCATCTACATCGTTGCCGACCTCACCAACAAGGTCATCTTCGGCATCGTTGCAGTTCGCGCAGCCAAGAACAGCTAGTTCGAAAGAACTGAACAGTGGGGTCCCGGGCAACCGGGGCCCCACTGTTTTTAACCTGACCGTTAGTCTTTCATCGACACCTAGGTAAACCCCGCCCCCCTGACCTGGCGCCGAACGCATCGAATAAGGAGCATCATGACCACGCCGCTGAAGATTGATATTTGGTCCGACGTGCAGTGCCCGTGGTGCTACATCGGAAAACGAAAGTTTGAGCGCGGCGTAGAGCTCTTTGGGCAGCCGGTCGAGATCGAATACCACTCGTTTGAACTCGCTCCGGATACGCCCGTCGACTTCGAGGGCAGCACCCTCGACTATCTCGCCGAACGCAAGGGACTCTCCCCCGAGCACGTGACCCAGATGCTCGACAACGTGACGACCATTGCCGCCGACGTGGGCCTGGACTACGACTTTGGCTCGGTGCACCAAACCAACACCCGCAAAGCTCACGAACTGCTGCATATTGCTAAAGCGCACGGCAGGCAGGCTGACATGAAGGAGCGCCTCCTCAAGGCCTATTTCGTCAACGGTGAGCACGTCGGCAAGCTAGAGACGCTGGCCGACCTTGCCGCCGAGGTGGGCCTGGATCGTGATGCTGTGCTACAGAGCCTCACCGCGGGTGAGTATGCCACCGCGGTGGAGGCCGATCTCGCGCAAGCTGAGGCCTACGGCATCAGCGGCGTTCCCTTTTACGTGATCGACGGAAAGTTTGGCATCTCGGGAGCACAGTCGCCCGAAACGTTTGCCGCTGCGCTCCAGCAAGCCGCAACGCCAGGGGCCTAGGGCCCTTAAGCACGAAGACCCGACGCTACGCCTAGCGACGAATGTCGCGCGCGGGCTCGCCGATGTAGAGCTGCTGAGGGCGGCCGATCTTCGTCTGCGCGTCCTGGTTCATCTCGCGCCAGTGGGCGATCCAGCCGGGCAGGCGCCCAATCGCAAACAGCACGGTAAACATGCGCGTGGGGAAGCCCATCGCCTTGTAGATCACGCCGGTGTAGAAGTCCACGTTGGGGTAGAGCTTGCGCTCCTTGAAGTAATCGTCTTCGAGCGCGATCTGCTCGAGTTCCTTGGCAATGTCGAGGAGCGGATCCTTCACGCCGAGTGCAGCGAGTACCTCGTCGGCGCTCTCCTTCACCAGGCGCGCACGCGGGTCGTAATTCTTGTAGACCCGGTGACCGAAGCCCATGAGCTTGACGTTGTCTTCTTTGTTCTTGACGCGCTCGACAAACTTACTCACCGACTCGCCCGACCGCTGGATCTGGCCCAGCATGGTGAGCACGGCCTCGTTGGCGCCACCGTGGAGGGGCCCGAACAGCGCGCTGATGCCGGCGGACACCGAGGCGAACAGGTTCGCATCCGTACTTCCCACGAGGCGAACCGTCGACGTTGAGGCATTCTGCTCGTGGTCCTCGTGCAGGATGAGGAGTCGCTCCAACGCCTTGACCAGAACAGGGTTAAGCACATAGTCCTCGGCGCGGTTGCCGAACGTCAGGCGCAGGAAGTTCTCCACGTAGCCGAGGTCGTTCTGCGGGTAGAGGAAAGCTTGACCGATGCTCTTCTTGTGGGCGTAGGCGGCCATCACGGGTACCTTGGCCAACAGGCGATAGGTGGCAATCTCGACGTGCTCGGGGTTATTGGGATCGAGCGAGTCTTCGTAGTACGTGGACAGCGTCGAGACACCCGCCGAGAGAACGGGCATGGGGTGCGCGTTGCGTGGGAAACCGTTGAAGAAGTTCTTGAGGTCTTCGTGCAGGAGCGAGTGCCGGCGAATTTGATTCTCGAAATCGGAGAGCTCGCTGGGGGTCGGGATCTCACCGTAGATGAGCAACCACGCGGTCTCGAGGAACGACATCTGGGTGGCCACCTGCTCGACGGGGTAGCCGCGGTAACGAAGAATGCCCTCGTCGCCATCGATGAACGTGATCTTGGACTTGGTCGATGCTGTGTTGACAAAGCCGTAGTCGAGGGCCGTGAGACCGGTCTGCTTGGTCAGCGACGACAGGTCAATGGCCGGGTGACCATCGCTTCCGCGAAGGACATCGAACTCCGATGTCGTGCCCTGATAGGACACCGTGACTTTGTCACCCGTGGGGCGCGCGCCGTTGTCTGACACCCAAGACTCCTTTAAGACCAG